>CAMDXR010000256.1 GCA_945877725.1 Limnohabitans sp. Rim8 | reverse complement strand
TAGGCGGCTGATTCAGAACCCAGCACCTTTAAGCTGTACACATCCACCATGGGGGCGGCACGAGAAATATTCAGATACTGGTCCCCCACTTTGCCCACCCATGGGCGTACTTTGTATCGACCAGACTGAAGAGTGGCTTTGATGTTTTGAGTGACTTTGGTCGCGGTTTCCAAGTTGTTACCGACGAACCACCACCACGGGTTGGTGCTCTCCCCTGAATTTGGGTAATACCAATATCGGTTTGGCTGTTGAACCATCAGCATGAAATAGCCTTGGTCATGGTTGTAATTGCCGAAGTTGTGATAGACGTCGCCGAAATTACCCAACCGGTCATCATGGCCCCAAGGTTTGGCTACAACTGGCGCAAATGGCGTGCTGATGGACGAGGGCAGAATATTTGAGCCTACTGTGGTGGCATTGACCGCAGCATGGTTGGCGGCAAAGCCGCTGATTAAGGCCAGCATGAGCACGCTGAGCGGGCTGAAATGGCTTTGAGTGGGTTTCGACGCTGTAAGTGACATACCAAGTTCCTTTGTAAAACAGTAAAACAGAGAAGCCGTTACTTCATCGGCTTACCCTGATTAAAGTACAACTTTTAAATTACTTAAATAGTTTATTTGTAACTTTGGAGGTGGCAATTTATTGCTATTCGGGGAATATAAGTTCAACTCAACTTGGCCGTTAGGGATACATAAAGGGGATTTCTTGACCTTTTTCAATGGATTTCCACGGTCTTTTGCTACTCATAATGGTGTTAAATTTGTAATCTTATTGGGCTATTTTGTTGCACAATTTAACAATTAAATCAGTGCTATCAAGGGCCGATAACGGGCCCCTAAAGCCTTTTGATGCCCCTGACCATTTCCCCCAACTTTCGGTGTATCCCCAAAGTCCGGGCTCAAAGCTGTGGATAAGTGCATGAACAAGCCCGCCAAGCCGCATGTTCATTGGGGCTAAGGCGGGTGCTTAAAAATTAAGCAATTGTGCGTTGGACGGTGGTGGATGGATACAGGCTTCTGTTTGAGGGCGGTTCCGTGTTGAGGGGCCGTCTTGGATGCTCATAACAAGCTCTCATTAAAAAAATACTATTTTTTAATTAAAATATCAATTTTAAATTGGTTCATATGAATAAATTATTGCTTAGTAAATACTTTTCGGTCTTGATTGCTGCCACTTGCGCCTCACCCTTCATGAGCGATGCTAAAACCCTCTATGTCATGGGTTTAACTGGACAGTCCAATTCTTTGGGGGTCTTATGGAGCACCCCTAACAGCATGACCGAGCCGAAGCTTGGCACCCAGCCCTCCGAAAAACCGGGGGCGATTAATTTTTGGTACGACAACTTTTTACCGGGAAACAGCAGCTCAACCAATACACCTTTCGATACCTTAATGGGCGCAAGTACGGTTTGGGGCCCTGTTGTAGCGCAACCCAATGGCACCGCCAATGATCCAATTTACCGTGGCTATGGTCCTGTATTTTGGGGGCCAGAGGTCGGAATGGCGCGTTGTGCCACGGCGATGGAATACAAAGATTGGGCGATTGTCAAAGCCTCGCGGGGAGGGGGCGGCAATAGTTTTTGGAACAAATACAACGTTGACCCGCATGCTTACATCAAATACATGGAAACCGTGAAAAAGGCCACCCAAAACTTGCCTGCTGGTTATGACACTTGGAAGTACGCCGGGCAAATGTATGTTCAAGGTGAGAGTAATTCAGCAGCCGAGGCCAGCGTAGCGGATGTTCGTTATAAGGAATTAGTCGATAACCTGAAGACGGATTGGAATCAATCGTCCGCCAGTCCCAAAACCGTTTTTGGCGAAATTGTGGTGGACAACTTCCCAATCAGAGCCGCCACGGTGTTAAAACAGAATAGCTTGGTTAATGCTGATCCCAAAACATACCAATTTGTTTCGACCGCAGGTGCGGTGCTGGCAGACAATGTTCATTACAACGCCGATGCTCAAGTGAAAATGGGTTGCAATATGGGTAAAGCATTTGCCAAATTGGCGGCATTCCCCAACACGGTTAATTTTTCTCAAAATAAAAACAACAATCGGGGTAATTACGGTGGCTTTAGTTTTAAATTTTCTGACTCGGGATACGAGGTCAAAACCAATGAGGCAGGGTTTAATTCTGCAGTCCCAGTGCGCATTAATTTAATTAGTTTGCGGTCCGGAGAGTCTTTAAAAAACACGACGATGTTTGACCCGAAAACGAGATTAGTGATCTATTCCAATGCATCGCGCACAGTCAAAGTTGCTACTTCCGACAACACCCAAACCGTCAGCGGTACAGCAATGGGCGGAGAAGACATCACCTTTGAATTTATCAACAATGCCTTCATAGCCAACCCGGCCCTCGTCTATTTTGCCGATTTTGAAACATTGGATGGTAGAAAAACTTTTGCGCGATTCCAGGTCAGTAATCAGACCGTTTTGAACTCAACTTCACTCCATTGGACAAATGGTGCCAAGTTGAGCCCTAAATATGTACCGCGTGTGCAGTTTTCCGGTGCCATCCGCTGATCGAGTTTTGCTGGCGCTTTTTGAAGTGTGCATCACGCTAGGTCGTTAAAGCGGGTCGGTAATTTATAGCCTCACCAAGAGGCTCACACTTTGAGCTTGCGAGGGGCATTTTTGCGGCTATTCTTGCGTTTGGATTGCAGGTATCGCCCTAAAAACTTCACCAACCCCTGACCGAATGACCTCCTCCTTGATCGCTCCCGGTTTTTTGGCCTTGCACAGTCACCGCTCCGAGGTGTTGGCCGAGACTTTGGCAGCTTGGTTGGGGCGGCAACCCTTGGCACCCTTAGAGCAAGAGGTGGTGCTGGTGCAAAGCAACGGCATGGCCGAATGGATCAAGATGGCGCTGGCCCAGCAGGGCGGGGTGTGTGCGGCCACCAAGGTGGAGTTGCCTTCGCGGTTTTTGTGGCGCACTTACCGGCAGGTGTTGGGCGCGCAAAACGTGCCCCCCGATTCGCCCCTAGACAAGTTGCCCATGACCTGGCGATTGATGGCCTTATTGCCCACTTTTGCCAACGATCCGGTGTTTCGGCCCGTCATGGGGTTCTTGCGGGGCAAGGTGACCAGCGCCCAGCAGGCCACTGGGCAAGCCCTAGAGCCAGACCGTTTGTTGCAGTTGGCCACGCAGTTGGCCGATTTGTTTGACCAATACCAGATTTACCGCCCCGATTGGCTGGAGGATTGGGCCCCTTCCGATGGCAGTCCAGGCCTCAATGTGTTGCGCACAGCGACGGGGCAGACTGATTTGCCTGAAGACCAGGTGTGGCAGGCTGAGTTGTGGCGACGGGTGTTGGCCACTTTGTCGGCGTCTGAGCGGCAGGCCACGCGCCCGGCTTTGCATGTGCGGGCTTTGGCAGCTTTGCAGTCGGGCCAGGCGTCAGAGGGCTTGGTTTCAAACGATTGGAGCCAGCGGGTTGCGCGGCGGGTGTCGGTGTTTGGCATGAGCAGCATGCCCAGCCAGTTATTGGAAATGTTGGCGGCGTTGGCGCAGCACAGCCAGGTGTTGCTGGCTGTGCCCAACCCCTGCCAGTTTCACTGGGGCGACATCATGGACGGGCGCGATGCGTTGCGGGCAGAGCGGCGCCGTCATGCTTATAAGAACAAGCAAAATTTGTCAGCCATGCCTTTTGAGCACATGCACTTGCATGCGCCCGCTTTGTTGACCGCTTGGGGGCGGCAGGGGCGTGACTTTATTCGGCAGTTGGACGAATTTGACAATGTACAGGCGGCGCAAGAGCGCATGCCGGGCCAGCGGCTAGATTTGTTTGACGATGCACCTGGGGCCGATGGCACGCGCTTGCTGACGCAGTTACAAAACCGCATTCGCGATCTCGAGTCGGCCCAGGACCCAGTGCGGGCAGCGCTGCAGCCAAAAGACGATTCAGTGATGTTCAAGGTGGCGCACAGCGCCGTGCGCGAACTGGAGGTGTTGCACGACCAGTTGTTACAGTGGTTTCACGATCAGCCCGATTTATCACCGCGCGATGTGGTGGTGATGGTGCCCGACATCGAGCTCATGGCTCCGGCCATTCGGGCCGTGTTTGGTCAGCACAAGCGCAGCGATGAACGCTTTATTCCATTTGACATTGCTGACTTGGGGGCGCAGGCCAGCAGCCCCTTGATTCATGCGGTGGAATGGTTGTTGGCTTTGCCGCAACAGCGCAGCCGCATGAGCGAGCTGGTGGAGCTGTTGGAGGTGCCTGCGCTGGCGGCCCGCTTTGGCCTGAAGCAGGCCGATTTACCGACGTTGACGCGTTGGATGGCGGGTTCGGGGATTCGCTGGGGTTTGACGGCCGAACACCGCGCGGGCTTGGGCTTGGCCAGTTGTGGCGAAGACAATTCGGTGCTGTTTGGCGTGCAGCGCATGCTGATGGGTTATGCCTGTGGGGCCGATCCCTTGCCTGCCAATGCCGATTCAGTCGATCCCTATGCCGAAGTGGGGGGGCTGGATGCCGAGCTGGCCGGGGCCTTGGCGCATTTGCTGCAAGCCTTGATGGATTGGTGGCAAAGCTGCGCTAAGGCGGCCACCCCTTTGCAGTGGGCCGAGCGGGGGCGGGCCTTGTTGGCTGCTTTGTTCAAGGCGCAAGACGACACCGATCGCCATGCTTTGACTGCACTGGACCAAGGTTTGACCGATTGGGTGAAGGCCGCAGAGCAGGCTGATTTTGCCGAGGCCGTGCCGCTGGCAGTGGCGCGTTCGGCTTGGCTAGAGGCTTTGAAGGTGCCCAAGCTCGAGCAGCGTTTCAGGGCCGGAGGGGTGACTTTTTGCACCCTGAT
>CAMDXR010000255.1 GCA_945877725.1 Limnohabitans sp. Rim8 | reverse complement strand
CCCACAAAAACCCAGGCCAATTTGCATGTTCATTGAAAAAGGCTACCTATTCCCAATGTGATCCTGCTTTTTTCTCTGTGGGAGGCTGCTTATTCTCTGTAGGAGGCTGCCCCTGCGGCCGAATGTGTGTTGTGGCAATGGCAACCATTCGCGCGCAGGGGCGCGCTCCCACAAAATCCCAGGCCAATTTGCATGTTCATTGAAAAAGGCTACCTATTCCCAATGTGATCCTGCTTTTTCCCCTGTGGGAGGCTGCCCCTGCGGCCGAATGTGTGTTGTGGCTATGGCGACCATTCGCGCGCAGGGGCGCGCTCCCACAAAAACCCAGTCCAATTCGCATGTTCATTGAAAAAGGCTGCCTATTCCCTGTGGGAGGCTGCAGGTTCCTTGTGAGATCCTGCATATTCCCTGTGGGAGGCTGAAGGTTCTCTGTGGGAGGCTGCCCCTGCGGCCGAATGTCAGCTCAGGTGTAGCGTTTGCTGCGCAGGTTGTTTTTCATGTCGCGCAGCACGGGTTGCAGTTCTTCGCCGATGCGCAGGGCCACCGTGGTGGCCAAAATGTCAATGATCAGCAGGTGCAGCAGACGCGAGACCATGGGGCTGTATTTGTCATAGCCCTCGGGGTGGTCGGCGGTCAGGTGGATGTGGCCGGCGCTGGCCAGCGGCGATCCGCTGGCGGTGATGACGATGGTGGTGGCGCCTTGCTTTTTGGCAATGTCACAAGCGTCCATCAGGTCACGCGTGCGGCCCGAGTTGGAGACGATGACCGCGCAGTCGCCGGGGCGCAGCATCGAGGCGCTCATGACCTGCATGTGGCCGTCGCTGTAGGCGATGGCATTCACGCCCAGGCGAAAGAACTTGTGCTGCGCATCTTGCGCCACGATGCCCGAGTTGCCCACGCCATAAAACTCAATGCGGCGGTTGGTTTTTTGGGTGGCGGCCAGGGCCGTTGCCGCGTGCTCTAAAGCAAAAAAACTGGCGTCGTTGCGGTACTTCAAAAAGGCGGCCACGGTGTTGTCGATGACCTTGACCGCGATGTCACTGGTTTTGTCGTCGGCGTCCACGCTGCGGTGAATAAAGGGCACGCCCTCGCTCACGCTGCCTGCTAGTTTGAGTTTGAAGTCAGACAAACCGTCGTAACCCATGCTGCGGCAAAACCGCACCACGGTGGGTTTGCTCACATGCGAGCGGTCGGCCAGTTCGGTGACCGGCAGGTTGGCAAAGGCCCGGGGGTCGGCCAGCACCAACTTGCCCACGCGTTGCTCGGCCGGGGCCAGGGAGGGCAAAGAGGCTTTGATTCGATCGAGCATGGCGGGGTGTCTCCGGTTCAGGTTTCTTCAGACCAGCAAAAGCCGTCGCGTGCAATCATGGCACTGGAGGCGCTGGGGCCCCAGGTGCCCGAGGCGTAGGGGCGGGGGCCGATGGTGTCGTTTTGCCAGTGTTGCAAGATGGGTTCGACCCAGCGCCAGGCTTCCTCTTGTTCGTCGCTGCGCACAAACAGGTTCAAGCGGCCATCCAGCACATCGAGCAGCAGGCGTTCGTAAGCGCCCACGCGTTCGCTGCCAAAACGTTTGTCAAAGTCCAGATCTAGGTGCACCGGGCTCAGGGTGGCCCCGCTGCTGCCTTGGTTGCGCTTGCTTTGGCCTTGCGCAAACAGGTGCAACTCCAGCCCGTCTTTGGGTTGCAGGTGAATCACCAGTTTGTTGACCTGACCCGACGGGCTTCTGAAGATTTCGTGCGGTGTGGGCCTGAAATTGATCTGAATATGGGCCTCGCGAGAAGCCATGCGCTTGCCTGTGCGAATGTAAAACGGCACGCCCGCCCAACGCCAATTGGCGATTTCGGTGCGCAAAGCCACAAAGGTTTCGGTGCTGCTTTGGGCGTTGACGCCAGGCTCTTCGCGGTAAGCGGGCACGGCCTTGCCCTCGATGTTGCCCGCACTGTATTGACCGCGAATAACGTGTTGGCTGAGCGTTTCGGGGGTCCAGCGTTTCAGGGCGCGCAGCACCTTGAGTTTTTCATCTCGAATGGCGTCGGCATGCGCGTTGATGGGCGGCTCCATGGCAATGGCGCACAGCAGTTGCAGGGCGTGGTTTTGCACCATGTCGCGCAGGGCCCCAGTGGTTTCGTAAAAACCGCCACGCTTTTCCACGCCCAACTCTTCGGACATGGTGATCTGGATGTTGGCAATGTGCTCGCGCCGCCACAAGGGCTCAAACAAGGCGTTGCCAAAGCGCATGGCAAACAGGTTTTGCACCGCCGGTTTGCCCAGATAGTGGTCGATGCGGAAAATTTGCTGTTCTTTAAAAACCTTGCCCACGGCTTCGTTGATGGCGCGATTGGAGGCCAGGTTATGGCCCAGCGGTTTTTCCAGCACGATGCGGGTTTTGGGGGTGTTCAGCCCGTTGGCGTGCAGTTGCTCGCACACGGTGGTGAACAGGCTGGGCGCGGTCGACAAATACATCACCACGGTATCGGTTTCGCGCTCGGCCAGGCGGGCCGACAGGGCGGCATAGGCCTCGGGTTTGGACAGGTCCATGCGCACGTAGCACAGCAGGCTGGCAAATTGGGCAAATTCCTCGGGCTTGGGGCGCTTGTCCCCCTCAACTTGCTCAAAGCGGGACTGAATCTGCTGGCGGTATTGCGCATCCGTCATGTCGTCGCGCCCAATGCCGATGATGCGTCCCCCCTCGGGCAGCGTGTCGTGGCGAAAAGCTTGAAACAAAGCGGGCATGAGTTTGCGCCAAACCAGGTCGCCTGTGCCGCCGAAGAAAACCAAATCAAAAGCCATGATGTTCTTGAGTTACATAAAAAATTGATTTGTAATGTAACTTTGTTTCAAACATAATTCAAGGGTTTTCAGGAAAACCATTTTTTATGAACCAGCTCGAAGCCCTTAAACAATTCACCACCGTGGTGGCCGATACCGGCGATTTCAAGCAGTTGGCCCAGTTCCAACCGCAAGATGCCACCACCAACCCCTCGCTCATTTTGAAAGCGGTTCAAAAGCCCGAATATGCGCCCCTTTTAAGTGAGGCCGTGGCCGCGCATCGTGGCCAGCCGCTGGACGTGGTGATGGACCATTTGTTGGTGCGGTTTGGCTGCGAGATATTGAAGACCATTCCCGGCCGCGTTTCGACTGAAGTGGATGCCCGCCTGAGCTTTGACACCGCCGCCAGCGTGGCGCGTGCGCGCCGAATCATGGCGCTGTATGCCGCGCAGGGCATTGGGCGCGAGCGGGTGTTGATCAAGATTGCCTCGACCTGGGAGGGCATTCAGGCCGCTGCCGAGTTGGAGCGCGAGGGCATCCGCACCAACCTGACGCTGCTGTTTGCGTTTTGCCAGGCCGTGGCCTGTGGTCAAGCCAAGGTGCAACTGATCTCACCTTTTGTGGGCCGCATTTACGACTGGTACAAGAAAACAGCGGGCGCTGCCTGGGACGAAGCCGCCCAGTCAGGGGCCAACGATCCCGGCGTTCAGTCGGTGCGCGCCATCTTCAATTACTACAAAAAGCACGGCATCGCCACCGAAGTCATGGGCGCATCGTTCCGCAATGTGGGCCAGATCACGGCTTTGGCCGGTTGCGATTTGCTGACCATCAGCCCCGAATTGCTGGCGCAGTTGGCTGCAACAGATGTGCCCTTGAGCTGTGCGCTGGATGCGCAAGCTGCCCAAGGCATGGACTTGCCTGCCGTGACTTACAACGAAGCCTCTTTCCGCTTGGCCCTGAACGAAGACGCCATGGCCACCGAAAAGTTGGCCGAAGGCATTCGCGCTTTCTGTGCCGACGCCATCAAGCTGGAAGCCTTGATGCAAAAAGCCTGATGCACCACATCGCCCAAGCGACCCTTCACGGCATGAGCCGTGTCCCTGTGGGAGGCTGCCCCTGCGGCCGAATGTTGGCAGTGGCTCCGTTCAAGATTCGCGAGCAGGGGCTCGCTCCCACGAGGAACTTGACACTTCGCGAGCAGGGGCTCGCTCCCACGCAGCCCAAGACAACTAAGCCCCAACTGGGCTTAAGCCGTGTCCCTGTGGGAGGCTGCTCCTGCGGCCGAATGTTGGCAGTGGCTCCGTTCAAGATTCGCGAGCAGGGGCTCGCTCCCACGGGGAACTTGAAACTTCGCGAGCAGGGGCTTGCTACTGCAAAACCATTGAAAGATTCTTATGCGTTGTGACCACACCCCGGCTTGGCAGGTTTTGCAGGCCCATGCCACCCATTTCAGCGGCTTTGATTTGCGCACGGCTTTTGCGCAAGACGCCCAACGTGCGCCCAGCTTGAGCCAGTCCGCGCCGCATGTGTTTGCCGATTTGTCGAAAAACCACACCGACGCCGCCACCGAGGCTTTGCTGTTGGAGCTGGCGCGTCAAACCGGACTGGCTGCGCACCGCGACGCGATGTTTCGCGGCGAGCGCATCAACGCCACCGAAGACCGGGCGGTCATGCATTGGCTGTTGCGCCAACCCGAGGGCACTTTGGGGGGCGATCTGGCCGAGCCGCTGGCGCTGGTGCACGACACCCTTAAGCCCATGCTGGCCTATGCCGAGCAGGTTCGCGCCGACGTGCAGATCACCGATGTGGTCAATATTGGCATTGGCGGTTCAGATTTGGGGCCGCAAATGGCGGTGCTGGCGCTGCAAGATTTTGTGTTGCCGGGTAAGCGCTTTCACTTTGTCTCGAACGTGGATGGTCACGAGCTGGCCCATGTACTGAAAGGGCTTAAGGCGCAGAACACGCTGTTCTTGATCGCCTCGAAAACCTTCACCACCACCGAGACCATGACCAACGCCCATTCGGCTTTGCAGTGGTTCAAGGCTCAAGGCGGGACCGATGTGGCGCGCCACTTTGCCGCCTTGACCACCAATGTGAAGGCTGCCGCAGCCTTGGGCATTGCCACCACCTTTGGTTTTTGGGACTGGGTGGGG
>CAMDXR010000254.1 GCA_945877725.1 Limnohabitans sp. Rim8 | reverse complement strand
TGAGGGTTAGGCGGGCCATGGCTTTGCCGGGGTTTTGCGGGGCGCGGCGGCCTACCAAGGCCAACGTCAGGCTGACGATGCCGATAAATGTGGCTCCATACCCCACGGCGCCCACCAAGGCCACCATTAAGGAACCTTCAAACAGGGGCAGCACAGGCAACACGATGGACACAATTTGCAAGCCAAAGGCAAGCAATAAGGCCCGGACGTCGCCCAGGCGGCGGGCTACTTTGTCCCATAAAAACACGCCGGGCATGGCCGCCAGCCCGACCAAGGCCCAGGCCAGCGCGCCCTGCCCGGCCAGCGCCGGGTCGCGCTCGACAATGGCCACGGTAAAGGTGGCGCTGATCACAAAGCCCCAGCCTGCAGCAAAGTAGCTGACGATCATGGTCAGCATCCAGCGACGAGAAATGGCCGGGGCCTCTTGGTTGGCAGCCACCACGGCAGGTGCAGGGGGCACAGGGGGCCGCCAATGCCAAGCCGGAATGAAAAACACAAGGCCGATGGCGGCAAAGGCCAGCCAATGCGTTGACCATTGTGTGAGCCAATGCGACAAAGTCCATGCCCCCAAGGCCGAGACCACTACCCCCAGACCCAGCCCAATGAAATATTGCCCCAGCTCCGGGCGACGGCCATGACGCATGAGCCAGCCCAGCACCAGACCCGAGCCCAGCAACATGCCCGTGGCTCCGCACAAACCGCCGATGTATCTAAACATTGCCCAAGCGGGCATCCAAGACGTCAAGGCCATGGCGGCTGTGGTGAGCAAGGCCACCCACAAGCCCATGCTGTAGAGGCGGTGCCGCCAGCGTACGTCGTCAATCCAAGCCACGGCCAACGCGCCCGTGATGTACCCGGCGTAATTGATGGCCGCCAAACCGCCTGCTGCGGCGTCGGTCAGGCCGGTTTGCAATTGCATCAGGGGCAGCAACGGGGTGAAGGCAAAACGGGCCAAGCCGATGGTCAAGACCAAGCCGCAGATACCTCCCGTCAGGACTTGCCAGGCTTTTAAGGAAGGGGGGGGTATTGCGGTCATGGTTTTTTAAATGGCTTCGTCATCGTACCCGGGGATCCCCAAATGCAGGGTCACTCAGGCAGCTGTAAAAGTATTAGGGGCCAGTAGTGCTTGTACTTTTTTATTTTTTAATACTTTTTAAGTTAAATACAATTAAATCAACATAAATTAGGGATTGTTTGCTTTCATTTATTTATTAAAAATATATCGATTCTTGGAAATTTATTGAAAATTTATCTATTAAAAATAAAAGAAAACTCAACAAATGAAAAAGCTGGATCGAAACAACTAAGAAAGCCATTGGATTATGCAAAGCAAAACATTCACACCTAGGACTCAGCAGGATCAACATTTCACTTCGGCGCACCATTTGCCCACCAACGAACAACAGCACGCGAACGACCACAAGGTCACCCATAAAACCGAAAGTACATCTTTCATGACCACGGCAGCCGCAGCCAAGATGCTGGGTTTGTCCATGGCGACGGTGCAAAAACTGGTGGACAGCAATAACCTTCAAGCTTGGAAAACCTACGGGGGACATCGGCGCATTTCTCTCGCCTCGGTCTTGAGCTACCAAAGCTCCAACAATTTCACAAAATTTTCTCGCAGCAATTCTGATGCATCCATGCGGATGATGTTGGTGCTGGAAACTGAAAACACCTTAATGCCGAGTTCACAAGAACGGGTGAAGTGGAATTTACCCATGATGGCGAGCTACTTTGATTCCTTGATCGAAGCGATGCTGGAGTTGGCAAGTGAAAAATACGATTTGCTGGTGTTGCAACTCAATTCGACCCGCAACCAGCAAGAAAAAACACTGGAGGTTTTGCAAAAACTCATGCGCTCACGCCACACCGTGGGGCATGCGCTGATTTTGACGACTGAACCAGATTTATTGAAGCCTTCAGAACCCGACAGCAGCCCGGTCAGCATTCAAATACTGAACCAAGACTTGTCACCCGAATGGTTGTCGGCTTACATGTCGGGGTTTGGCGGTCAACAGCGCAATTAACAGGCCACAACCAATTTCAAGTTTAGGGCTGCAGGTTGACGGTTTAGGGCTTACGGCAAAAGCTTGAGCGTGTGCTGCACCGTTTGAGGGCCTTGCTGCAAGGTGGCATAGCGGCCCTCAGACCATCGCCCGGCCATATTACGGCTGCGCGGGTCCAGCACATGGCCCGATTGCCCGGTTTGGTAAATGAAAACCGACTCCCCGTTTTCTGCCAAGTCGTACACCGCGCGCATCGAAGCGGCGTGCCGGTTGGCAAAGGGCTCATGCTTCTCGTTAGCCCAATACTGGCCCACATTCACCGTGAACAAGTCTCCGGCGCTGGGTGTGCGTACGTCAAACAAGGCGTTTAGGTAGGGCACTTTGCCAAAAGGCTTGTGGCTACTCACCGCAGGGTGCCAAGCGCCCCAACGCCACTGCGTGAGGTCTGGGCCAGATTGGGCAGCGATGCGGTCCAGCGCTCGATCGAGTGCAGCCGAAGCCACAGAGGCACACCCAGAGGTACCGCACCAAAAGGCGTCTGGGCGCTGCAGTATGCCTTCTATGGCGGCCCTGAAATGGCGCTTGCCATAGAGCGACTGAAACCGCTCGGCCCCCAATTTGGGCACCAACAGGCCCCGCGTGATCTCGTCAGCCCACACGTTCAAAACCAATGCAGCAGCACTGTCGGTGCGCATCTGGCCATCAAACTCGGACACCGTTTTCAGGGCCTGCGGGGCCAGGGGATGCGACGACTGCACGCCTTTTAAATGCGGTAACAGGGCTTGCGCGCCCAAAGAGAACACATCGTTCTGAATACTTTGCATGGTTTTTAAACTGTGCTTGGGCGTGGCCGCCAGCAATTGCTCGATGCGCAAAAACCGCTCGGGCGTGGTCCAGTCGGCCCCCACAAAATGCGTGTATCCGGGGGGCAAAATGTTTTGGTTGGCCGTGGCGTGCCAGCCTTTTTGCTCAATTTGCGACGCACTTAAGGCTGGATTTTCGGCGTAGGGCAACCAGCCGGTCCAGTCGTATTGCGCCAACCAACCAAGCGACGGGGCGACGCCCAGAATGTCGTTTTTGGGCGAGCGAGTGGGTACTTTGCCGATGGCTTGGTAGGCCACATCGCCCAGCGTGTCGGCCATGACCACGCTTTGCATGGGCGCATGGTGGTGGGCAAAAGCTTGTTGCAGCTGGGGCACGGTTTGGGCCCAGTTGGCGTGCATGCCCGCCTCAACAGTTTTGTTGTCCGGCGTGAGGGCCGACCAGCGCAGGCTGATGGCGAAGCGCCCGGTATGGAGCAAGCCTTGGTATTGCGGCTGCACATCGCTGATGACCGGGCCATGGCGCGTACTGCGCACCTTGAGCTTGAGGTCGGGCTGGCCTTTGACACGGATGGTTTCGGTGCGCTCGGCAAATGCGGCCCAACCCTCAGGGGTGCGGTATTGACCGGGTTGTGTGGCATCGAGCTGTTCCAAGTACAAGTCTTGTACGTCGGGCCCGGTGTTGGTAAAGCCCCAAGCCACCCCAGAGGTTCGGCCCAGCACCACAAAGGGCAAACCGGGCAAGGTGGCCCCGATCACGTCCAGCGCAGGGTGTTGCAGGCCACCGGGCAGATTGCCGGCCGGGGCTTTCAGGTGCGCGTAATACCAAATGGCGGGCGAACTGAGGGCCAAATGCGGGTCGTTGGCCAGCAAAGGCTTGCCCGAGACCGTGCGGCTGCCGGGTACCACCCAGTTGTTGCTGCCTTTGCCGTCCAGCACACCCATGTCGCGCACCGTGTCGGCAGACCATTGGGCCAAGGGCGTTGCAGCTTCCAGCGCAGCTGATGGGCTTGTGTTGACGGTTGTGTTTGCTTTTGCGTTGGCATTTGCGGTTGAGGCATACACCCCCAAACTGCGATACAGGCCGGGCAGGTCTACCGCAGTGGCGGGTTTTTCACCGGGATAAGGGGGGAACAATTGCCACAGTTGTTCGTTATTGAGGACTTGGGCCGACGACAAACGGGCAAACTCTTGGCCCCAGTTGCCCCCCAAATCGAGCGCCATCATCAAGGCCCAGCCCACACTGTCTTCAGCGGTCCAGGCCTGTCCGCTGGTGCCTCCGGCTTGGGTACCCAGCAACAAAAATTCTGGCGATGGCCGCACGGCCCCGCTTTGCCAAGCGCTTTGAATGCCCTCGCTATAAGCCTGCAGCGCAGCTTGGGTGGCCGGAGACAAACCCTTGAGTTGCTGGCGGGCCATGTCCATGATGCCCAGTGTGCGCATGAGTTTGTCAGTGCCCAGCGTGGCACTGCCCAATATTTCGGACAGTTGGCCGTGCATGACCCGGCGGTTGAACTCCAACTGCCAACCGCGTTCTTGTGCGTGCACAAAACCCAGCGCCCGCCAAGCATCCAAGGCCGTTTGGGCTTGGATGTGGGTTACATCCGAGGCATCGCGGGTGATGCTGACGGGCTGGTTCAAGCCTTTCAGCGCAATCGCCCCATTCAAATGGGGCAGGCTGCGCAAGCTGTGCACACTGAGCACACCGCCCACGGTCAAAACTGCGGCCACGCCGAGCACCAAGGCGCGACCGATCCATTTGATGCTGCGCATGCTTGCCATTGATTGCCGACCGTTCTTAAATTTAAATCTGACCCCAAACCATCAGCGCGTCGCGACCTTCGGTGACCAAGTCCACCTTGGCCCCCACAGGCAACAGCACTTTGGTGGGCACATGGCCAAAGGGCAAACCCGAGAGCACGGGAGCCTTGATCTGGCTTTGCAGCCATGCGGTGACCGTGGCCAACTTGAAGCCTTTGTCGTGCCCGGGCACCAGTTTGAAGTTTGTGAATTGCCCCAACAACACGGCTTTTTGTTGGGCCAACACCCCCGCGTGCAGCAGTTGGGTGAGCATGCGTTCGATGCGATAAGGGTGTTCGCCCACGTCTT
>CAMDXR010000253.1 GCA_945877725.1 Limnohabitans sp. Rim8 | reverse complement strand
CCTGATTCAAGGCCTGCTGCATGATGGCTGCAATTGCTTCCCCTTCGACTTGGCGTCAATATTACGCGCTGACCAAACCCCGTGTGGTTCAACTGATCGTGTTTTGCGCCTTGATCGGCATGGTTTTGGCTGTGCCTGGTGTGCCCGGGCTTTCAGAGTTGTGGCTCGGCTTCATCGCTTGCGCGGGCATCTGGTTGGTGGCCGGTGCTGCCGCAGCCTTTAACTGCCTGGTTGAGAAAACCATTGATTCCAAAATGAAGCGCACCGCCTGGCGGCCTACTGCCAAGGGCGAGCTGAGCGACCGTCAGGCCTTGGTGTTTTCGGCTGTGCTGTGTTTTGTGGGTTCTGTGGTCCTTTATGTCTGGGTCAATCCATTGACCATGTGGCTAACGTTTGCAACCTTTGTGGGTTATGCCGTTATTTACACCGTCATCCTGAAACCCTTGACGCCTCAGAACATTGTGATTGGCGGTGCCAGCGGCGCCATGCCGCCCGTACTCGGCTGGGCGGCCATGACCGGAGACGTGGGACCTGAGGCCCTGATTTTGTTTTTGATCATCTTCCTCTGGACACCCCCGCATTTCTGGGCCTTGGCGCTTTACAGGGTGGAGGATTACAGAAAATCGGGCTTACCCATGTTGCCGGTGACGCACGGCAACGAGTTCACCCGTTTACAAATTTTGCTGTACACCGTGGTGTTGTTGGCCGCTTGCCTGATGCCCTTTGTGTATGGCATGAGCTCTTGGCTTTATCTGGGTATAGCCGTGGTCTTGAGCATCGGCTTCATGGCTTATGCCGTGGCACTTTATCGGTCTTATTCAGACGAATTGGCACGTAAGACGTTCCGTTTTTCGTTAATCCACTTGAGCGCCTTGTTTGCCGCCCTGCTGGTTGACCATTATCTTTTTTGAATGAAATTATGAACAAGCGCCATCTGTTGAGTGCCTGCTTTTTGGGGGCCATGCTTGGCTTGGTGGGCTGTGGACAAGACAAACCCGCATTCAAAGGGGTGGACATTACCGGGGCCGATTACGCCCAAGGCTGGGAGTTGACGGATCAGAACGGGGAGGTCCGAACACTGAAAGACTTTGCGGGCAAGGCGGTGGTGGTTTTTTTTGGTTTTACCCAGTGTCCCGACGTATGCCCTACCGCTTTGCAAGAAATGGCTGAAGCCAAAAAATTACTGGGTGCAGACGGCGACAAATTACAAAGTGTGTTCATCACCCTAGACCCGGAACGCGACACGCCTGAATTGCTGCAAGCGTACATGGCTAATTTTGGTGCCGACTTCGTGGCCTTGCGCCCGAGCCTAGAGCAATTGCCCAAAGTCGCTAAAGACTTCAAGATCTATTACAAAAAAGTGGAGGGCAAAACCCCCACCAGCTACACCATGGACCATTCGGCGGGGAGTTTTACTTTTGATCCCAAGGGCCGAGTCCGCCTTTACAACCGCCACGCCAGCGGTGCAGCGGTGCTGGCCGATGACGTGAAGATCCTGCTCAAGGGGCTGTAAGCCACACTTGCCCCAGGCCAACCACAGGGCCTTAGTTGACCTCGATTTTCTGGCTGCGAATGATGCCGCCCAAAGCTTGGGTGTCCGCTTGAATGCGGTTGCGCAAGCCCTCGGGTGAGGAGCCCACCACTTCCCAGCCTTGCTGAAACAAGCGTTCACGCATGTCAGGCGAACGCACGATCTCACTCACCTTATTGGCCAATTGACTGGCGACGCTTGCGGGCATAGAGGCAGGCGCGGCAACGGCGTTCCAGATCTCCAGTTGGTAATCCCGAACGCCGATTTCTGACAAGCTGGGCACATCAGGCGCCACCGTGCTGCGCCCCGTGCTGGTGGTGCCCATGATTTTCAACTTGCCCCCACGCACCTGAGCCGCAGCCATGGCGGGGGGCAGCAAGGCCAACTGCACCTGGCCACCAATCATGGCGGTGATGATTTGAGGGTTGCCTGGGTAAGGCACATGCACAGCGGACAAACCTGCTTTTGTTTTAAGCAACTCCATGCCCAAATGGCCCACGGTGCCCACACCCGGGGAGGCGTAGCTGAGTTTATCTCCCGCCTTTTGGGCATAACTCAACCACTCGGCCGGGTTTTGACCCGGTGCATCGGCCGGCACGCTCAAAACCAGAGGGGCCTTGCCGATCAGGCTGATGGGGGTCAAGTCGGTCAAGGGGTCGTAAGGCACTTTCGGGTTCAAGATGCGCGCAATGGTCATGTTGCCATTGATCATCAAACCCAGCGTGTGGCCATCGGTTGACTTGGCTACAAAATCGGCGGCAATGTTGCCACCCGCGCCCACCTTGTTGTCAACGATCACGTTTTGCCCCAGCGCTTTGGCCAAAGGTTCAGCCAAGGCGCGGGCCGTTAAATCGGGGCTGGACCCTGCTGGAAAACCCACCACCAGACGCACGGTTTGAGTGGGCCAGGTCCCTGGAGCGGTTTGTCCAAAGGCCCATGAACTTGACAGGGCAGTCAAAATAAAAAGGGCGCAACGGCGTGAGAAATTTGAAGTCATTTTGAGTTTGAAGGGGGCTTGTTTGGGAACCCAAGAAGTGGGTGGTTTTGTTTGTTAGTTTATGGGAAACCAGAAAATTAATAAAGATTGTTATTAATGGTATTTATGGGACTTTAAATTGTGAATGAGCACTTGGGATTGATTCACAAAGGGATCGAGATTAAAAAAACCCGCCGCAGCGGGTTTTTTTATGGGGCCATTCGCCTCAGGCAAATTCGACCAAGGCCTTTTTCATCTTCTTCATGGCGGCCACCTCAATTTGTCGAATGCGCTCGGCGCTCACGCCATACTCGTCGGCCAAGTCGTGCAGGGTCATGCCCCCCGATCCGTTGTCATTCACCTTGAGCCAGCGCTCTTCCACGATTCGGCGACTGCGTTCGTCAAGTGCGTTGAGGGCGGTTGCCAAGCCATCACTGGCCATCACGTCACGCTGATGCGCTTCGATCATGGCGGTAGGCTCATGGTTCACGTCGGCCAGATAGGCAATCGGACCAAAGGCCAGTTCGCCATCGTCAGAGGGGGCAGGGTCCAGCAGCACATCGCCACCGGACATGCGCATTTCCATCTCCAAAACTTCTTCGCGCTTGACATTCAGGCTTTTCGCCATCGAGTCAACTTGGTCGGGTGTCAGGGTGTCGCGGTGAGTGCCCTCGTCAGCATCCGCCTTGAAACCCTGCTTCATGGAGCGCAGATTGAAAAACAGTTTGCGTTGGGCTTTGGTGGTGGCCACTTTGACCATGCGCCAGTTTTTCAGGATGTACTCGTGAATCTCGGCCTTGATCCAGTGCAGCGCGTAGCTGACCAGACGCACACCCTGGTCGGGGTCAAAACGCTTGACCGCCTTCATCAGGCCCACATTGCCCTCTTGGATCAGGTCGCCATGCGGCAAGCCATAGCCCAAGTATTGGCGTGACACCGATACCACCAAACGCAAGTGAGAGAGCACCAGCTTGCGGGCAGCCTCCAGATCGTCGTTGGCGCGCAGTTGGCGGGCAGCTTCCTGCTCTTCTTCGAGCGTCAGCATGGGCATGCGGTTGACCGCAGAAATATAGGCGTCCAGATGACCGAGGGAGGGGATAACAGCCCAAGGATTGCGCAGTGCGATAGCGGTGTTAGACGAACCAGTTTGAATGTTCATACCAGAACTCCTTTCAGAATACCGAGATATTAGCACTCTCAGGTTAGGAGTGCTAAAGAGGGCGTCAAACTGGATTTGAGTCTAGGGTTTTCCCGTGCTTGGAGCTTGATCTGGGTCAGCCATAGCCGCTATGGCACGGTGTGCTTTAGCTCAAAAGGGCTTGGGCAAACTCGCGTGCATTGAAGGTTTCCAGATCTTCCAGCTTCTCGCCCACCCCGATAAAGTAAACGGGAATAGGCTTTTCGCGGGCAATGGCGCACAAAACACCGCCTTTGGCCGTGCCATCGAGTTTGGTCACGATCAGGCCCGTCAGGCCCAGTGTGTCGTCAAATGCCCGCACTTGGGCCAGCGCGTTTTGGCCGGTATTGCCGTCAATCACCAGCAAAACCTCGTGGGGGGCTGTGGCATCGGCTTTTTGCACCACGCGTTTGATCTTTTTCAGCTCTTCCATCAGGTGCAATTGCGTGGGCAGACGCCCGGCGGTGTCCACCAACACCACATCGCGCCCCCGCGCGCGGCCCGCCGAGACGGCATCAAAGCTCACTGCCGCCGGATCACCGCCTTGTTGGCTGATGATTTCAACGGTGTTGCGGTCGGCCCAGACTGCCAATTGTTCCTTGGCTGCGGCACGGAAGGTGTCGGCAGCGGCCAGCAAAACGCTCAAGCCGTCATCGGCCAAGTGTTTGGTGAGTTTGCCAATCGAGGTGGTTTTGCCTGCCCCGTTCACCCCGGCCACCATGATCACGGTGGGCTGGTGGTCGCCCACGCTGAGGGGTTTTTGCAAGGGTTGCAGCAGGTCGGTGATCGCATCGGCCAGCAGATTTTTCACTTGTGCGGGCTCGGTAGCCTTGTTGTCTTTGACGCGGCGCTTCAGGTCTTGCAGCAAGTGCTCGGTGGCTTTGACCCCCGTATCGGCCATGAGCAAAGCGGTTTCGAGTTCTTCATACAGTGCCTCGTCGATCCGGGTGCCGGTGAAAACCGTGGTGATGCTGGAGCCGGTTTTGCGCAAACCCGCCTTCAGGCGGTCTAGCCAGCCTTGGCGCTGGGTGAGCTCGGGGTTGGCCGGTAAATGGGCCTCCAGTGGGGTCTCTGTTGGGGTCTGTTTGGGGGCCTTGTCCGGTGTGGGTGGCACTGGCGCAGCGGAAGGCCGGGCAGATTGGGCCTCGGTGGGCGGGGATTTTTTTTTGAAGAAACTGAACATGGTGTGAATTTAAAGGATCATGCATTCTATGAAACCGAACTTTCTCTTCGCCATTTCCTTCACAACAGCCTTGCTGACCT
>CAMDXR010000252.1 GCA_945877725.1 Limnohabitans sp. Rim8 | reverse complement strand
TTATGAAAATTGTTTTTCCTAAAACCGCCAACCCGGGACTAAGATGTTATTTTTAAAAAACTTGAGGTGCCCATGAAAATCGAAACACTCGCTGTTCACGCAGGATACACACCTGACCCCAGCACCAAGGCCGTGGCGGTGCCCATTTACCAAACCGTGGCTTTTGCGTTTGACAACACCCAGCACGGTGCCGATTTGTTTGACCTCAAGGTCGCTGGCAACATTTACAGCCGCATCATGAACCCGACCAATGGCGTGCTTGAAGCCCGCATTGCTGCTCTCGAAGGCGGCATTGGCGCACTGGCCGTGGCATCGGGTATGTCGGCCATTGCTTACGCCATTCAGACCATCACCGAAGCGGGGGACAACATCGTTTCAGCCTCCACACTTTATGGCGGCACTTACAACCTATTTGCCCACACTTTCCCGCAAATGGGAATTGAAGTGCGCTTTGCCAATGGCCGAGACCCCGCCTCTTTCGTTGGCTTGATTGATGCACAAACCAAGGCGATTTACTGCGAAACGATTGGCAACCCCCTGGGCAACGTCACAGACTTGACTGCCTTGGCGGACATTGCCCATGCACATGGCATTCCACTGATTGTCGACAACACCGTGGCCAGCCCCTACTTGTGCCGCCCCTTTGAGCACGGCGCCGACATTGTGGTTCATTCCCTGACCAAGTATCTGGGCGGCCACGGAACCACCATTGGCGGCGCCATTGTGGATTCAGGCAAGTTCCCTTGGGCGGATCACAAAGAACGTTTCAAACGCCTGAATGAGCCTGATGTGAGTTACCACGGCGTGGTCTACACCGAGGCCCTCGGTGCAGCCGCCTACATTGGCCGTGCGCGTGTCGTACCTTTGCGCAATATGGGCGCAGCCCTGAGTGCGATGGCGGCTTTTCAACTTCTGCAAGGCATTGAAACTCTGGCGTTGCGCATGGACCGGATTTGCGAGAACGCAAAAAAAGTAGCCCATTACCTGCAGACTCACGCCAAAGTGGGCTGGGTCAACTATGCCGGTCTCAGCGACCATGCCGACCATGCGTTGGCTCAAAAATACATGGGCGGACGGGCCTCGGGCATCATCAGTTTTGGTCTTAAGGCGCAAGACAGCCTGAGCGCTGGGGCCCGTTTCCAAGACGCCCTGAAGCTCTTTACCCGCTTGGTCAACATTGGTGATGCCAAATCACTGGCTTGTCACCCAGCCTCGACCACGCACCGTCAACTCAATCCTTCAGAATTGGCGAAAGCCGGTGTCAAACCCGACATGGTTCGTCTCTCTCTGGGCATAGAACACATCGACGATCTGCTGGAAGACCTCGAACAAGCTTTGGCTGCGGTTTAAGGTGGCCTACCCAGTCGCTTTCGCTTTCGCGCGATTGGAAATGCCAATGAAAGGCGCTGTAACGGGGCTTTTCATTTCCGGCACCCGCTGAGATGCATGCAACAAAAAACGGCCCCAAGGGGCCGTTTTTTGTCTCAGCTGAGAGGTTTTATTCAAGCCGTCACACCCTTTGCATTTTCCACGTACTCTTCAATCTGGTTGAAGTTGAGGTACTTGTAAATCGCTGCACCGTCTTTGTTCACGATGCCCATGGCTTCGTGGTACTCGGCAACGGTGGGGATATGACCCAGCTTGGAAGCGATCGCAGCCAATTCGGCAGAGGCCAAGAACACGTTTGTGTTCTTGCCCAGACGGTTGGGGAAGTTGCGCGTACTGGTAGACACCACGGTAGCGCCTTCGCGCACTTGAGCTTGGTTGCCCATGCACAAAGAGCAACCTGGCATTTCGGTGCGGGCACCTGCTGCGCCAAAGTTGGCGTAATGGCCTTCCTTGATCAGTTCGCTCTCGTCCATTTTGGTCGGTGGAGCCACCCACAACTTGACAGGTATATCGCGACTGCCGCCCAACAACTTGGCCGCAGCGCGGAAGTGGCCAATGTTGGTCATGCACGAACCAATAAAAGCTTCATCAATCTTGGTCCCTGCCACTTCGGACAAGAACTTGGCGTCGTCCGGGTCGTTCGGGCAGCACAGAATGGGCTCCTTGATGTCGGCCAAGTCGATCTCGATGACGTGGGCGTACTCGGCATCTTTGTCGGCTTCGAGCAAGTTGGGCGCAGCCAACCAAGCCTCGACCTTTTCGATGCGGCGAGCCAAGGTGCGTGAATCGGCATAACCATCGGCAATCATGTTCTTCATGAGCACGACGTTGGACTTCAGGTACTCCTCGACCGGCTCTTTGTTGAGCTTGATCGTGCAGCCTGCGGCAGAGCGCTCGGCAGATGCATCAGACAATTCGAACGCTTGCTCGACTTTGAGGTTAGGCAGACCTTCGATTTCCAAAATACGACCCGAAAACTCATTGATCTTGCCGGACTTGGCCACAGTCAACAGGCCCTTCTTGATGCCGTACAAGGGAATGGCATGCACCAAGTCACGCAAGGTCACGCCCGGCTGCATTTCACCTTTGAATCGAACCAAGACCGACTCGGGCATGTCCAAAGGCATCACGCCCGTGGCCGCACCAAACGCCACCAAGCCGGAGCCAGCAGGGAATGAAATGCCGATGGGGAAGCGGGTGTGCGAGTCGCCGCCAGTGCCCACGGTGTCGGGCAACAACAAACGGTTGAGCCAACTGTGGATCACGCCGTCACCGGGACGCAAGGAAACGCCGCCACGGTTGCTGATGAAAGCGGGCAGTTCGCGGTGGGTTTTAACGTCCACCGACTTGGGGTAAGCGGCGGTGTGGCAAAAAGATTGCATGACCATGTCGGCGCTGAAACCCAGACACGCCAGGTCTTTCAACTCGTCGCGGGTCATAGGGCCGGTGGTGTCTTGAGAGCCCACGGTGGTCATCTTGGGTTCGCAATAGGTGCCGGGGCGCACGCCCTGACCTTCTGACAACCCGACCGCACGGCCCACCATTTTTTGTGCCAAAGTAAAACCGGCCTGGGTGGCCACAGGCGTGCTGGGCAAGCGGAACAGGGTGGATACCGGCAGGCCCAAAAACTCCCGGGCTTTGGCGGTCAGGCTGCGGCCAATGATCAGGTTGATACGGCCACCCGCGCGAACTTCGTCAAACAGCACATCGCTCTTGAGCTTGAACTCGGTGAGGGTGACGCCATTTTTCAGAATCTTGCCTTCGTAGGGCAGGATGTCGATCACATCGCCCATTTCGAGCTTGGACACGTCGACTTCAATCGGCAAAGCGCCAGAGTCTTCTTGGGTATTGAAGAAGATGGGGGCAATTTTGCCGCCCAAGGTCACGCCACCAAAACGCTTGTTAGGGACAAAAGGAATGTCTTGGCCAGTGGCCCAGATCACGCTGTTGGTGGCCGACTTGCGGCTGGAGCCGGTACCGACCACATCGCCCACATAAGCCACCAAGTGGCCATTTTTCTTCAGGTCTTCGATGAACTGCATCGGGCCACGCTTGCCGTCTTCTTCAGGCTTGAATGCCGCGCCGGGGCGGGTGTTCTTGAGCATGGCCAGGTAGTGCAGAGGAATGTCGGGGCGGCTCCATGCGTCCGGTGCGGGCGACAGGTCGTCGGTGTTGGTTTCGCCTGGCACCTTAAAAACCGTGACGGTGATGGTTTTATCTACTTCTGGGCGGGTGGTGAACCACTCGGCATCGGCCCAGCTTTGCATGACTTCTTTGGCTTGGGCATTACCTGCTTTGGCTTTTTCAGCGACATCATTGAAAAAGTCAAACATCAACAAGGTTTTCTTCAGTGCTTCTGCCGCCACAGCAGCCACTTCGGCATCGTCGAGCAACTCAATCAGGGGGTGCACGTTGTAACCACCAACCATGGTGCCAAGCAACTCGGTGGCTTTGGCTTTGGAGATCAGGCCAACTTTGACCTCACCGTGGGCCACTGCAGCCAAGAATGAAGCCTTAACCTTGGCCGCATCGTCCACGCCGGGGGGGACGCGGTGGGTCAGCAAATCCATCAAGAAGGCGTCTTCGCCTGCGGGTGGGTTTTTGATCAATTCGATCAGTTCGGCCACTTGTTTGGCATCAAGCGGCAGTGGCGGAATGCCAAGGGCAGCACGTTCGGCTGCATGATCACGGTAGGTTTTCAACATGGTTTTTTCTCCTGTCAGTCAAAGATTCAAGATTTATCGTCCCGTATTGGTCGTATCGATCAAACGGGGCGGAGGATTGGTTTTCATGCTCTCGGCAAAAGCCACTTGGTCGGGATGTGCGCAGTCATCCAACAGACGACGCCCTTTTTTCTGGTCCATGAGCATGGATTTATTGGCCAACTGCAACCAAACAGCCCCTGCTTTTTTATCCTCAAGACGGAGGGTGCCGGTTTGCGTGCGCACCGGGTGCATGCGGTACCTAAAGCCTTTGCCCTGCACATTGAAGTAGCCCGGCTTGGCGGCATCGGCCTCCACACGCACACTAGCACCCAGCTCACAGGGCAACAGACCTTGGTGAATTCGCTCGGCAATGGCCAATTCTTCGTGCCCAAACTCATTTTGTAAGGAGGCAGTATTTTGGGCAGTGCGGTCCAGCACCGCAGGTGCTGCAAATGCCGCAGGAGCAGGAGGAAGAGCAGGTACAGCCCCCAGACCGCTCAAAGAAACCGCCGCATGACCCTTCAGGTCTGTTGTGTTTGCGTTGGCTGAATTGACCGTTTTGGGCACATCTGTCTTTTTGACCGAAGTTGTTGCCGATGACGAAGCCGTTGCGGCGGCCTCGGCAATGGCCTGGGCTTGCAAAGTCGCCGTAACGTCGGGGGCGGCACGACTTGGAGCGCCGACAAGTGGTTGGGTTTTGCCCGGTTTAATGGCCCCACTTTGTGCCGCCGCTGAAATTGCCATCAGCCACAAGGTCAAAAACAAAAACAAAGACAAGGCACAGGTCAGGTCAGTGCGTGACTTGAACATGAAGAAGCCTCCGTTGTGAGCATTGAGTTTCATGTTGCACTGCGCTCTG
>CAMDXR010000251.1 GCA_945877725.1 Limnohabitans sp. Rim8 | reverse complement strand
CCTTGGTACCTGGAAGACGCCATACAAACAGGCATCAAGAGTGGCTTGATCGCCATCAGCTTTATCGTTTTCCTGTTGATCGTGATTCGCCCTATCATGCGCAACATGTATGCAATCAACGCTGCAGCCGAAGAGGCAGAGGCCAAGGCCGCACTCAGCGATGGCGAGTTGAGCGAAGACGATATGCGCATGATCCAGATTGGCGAAGGCGAGAGCCTGGAAGAAATCAAGGCCAAGCTCAAGCCCAAGAAGTCCAGCATCTCCATGGACATGCTCGACACAGCCAATACCTACGACGACAAAGTGGCCCTCATCCGCATGTTGGTGGCAGAAGACTCTGCCCGTGTGGCCAATGTCCTCAAGGGCATGATCAAGACTGCCTGAAGCAATACAAGGAACAAAGACCATGGCCACCAAAAAACCCGACGACAAAGACGCCAAGAACGACAAGGCTAAAGATGCCAAAGGCAAGGATGCCAAGGATGGCAAAGAAGGCAAGGAAGCCGCTGCACCCAGCGTGGCCGACCCGGCCATTGTCATGACCGAAGAATTGGCCAAAGAATTGGCCGAGTTGACCAACACCCAACGTGCCGCCGTCTTGATGCTGTTGCTGGGGGAGCAACAGGCCTCCGAAATCATTCGTTACTTGAACCCCAAAGAGGTGCAGTCTTTGGGCGCGGCCATGGTGTCTGTATCCGATTTATCGCAAGAAGCGGTGAACATTGTTCTGGACGAATTTGTCACCATGCTGAAAAAGCAAACCAGTCTGGGTCTGGGTACCGGGGACTATGTCGAAAAAGTCCTGAAGCGCGCTTTGGGCGAGGACAAAGCCGCCTCGGTGCTGAGCCGCATCATGCCGGGCCAGGGCAGCAAAGGGCTGGAAATCCTGAAATGGATGGATGCACGTTCGATTGCTGAAATGATTCGTGGCGAACACCCTCAGGTGGTGGCCATCATTTTGTCGGTGCTTGAATACACCGTGGCCGCAGACGTGTTGAACTTTTTACCTACCGAGGCGCGGCCTGAAATCATGCAGCGCATTGCCAGCCTGGAAACAGTCCAGCCGTCGGCCATGGAAGAGCTGGAGCAGATCATGATGAAACAGTTCGCCAGCAACTCGTCATCCAAGTCGTCCAGCTTCGGCGGTATCAAGGCTGCAGCCCAGATCATGAACTCGGTGAAGGTGGACCTGGAGTCGGCCATCATGGCGGGCTTGAACAAACTTGATCCTGATTTGATGCAAAAGATTCAGGACAACATGTTCACTTTCGAGAATCTGGTGAGCGTGGACAACCGAGGTATCCAAGCCATCATGCGCACCGTGGAACCCGATTTGCTGATGGTGGCCTTGAAAGGCGCACCCGACTATGTCAAGGACAAGTTCCTCGACAACATGTCGGCGCGTGCCCGGGTCATGTTCGTCGACGAAATGGAGGGCAAAGGCCCACTGCGCATCACCGAAGTCGAAGAGGCACAAAAGAACGTTATGCGTCAGGCCCGCAAGCTGTCCGATGCCGGCGAGTTGGTGCTAGCGGGCGGAGGCGATGGTTTTGTCTAATCAACCCGCCCTGCCCGAAACCTGGAGTGCCAATGCCTTGCTGAACAGCAAGGTGCAGGCCCCGCGATTTTTGCGAACCCAGTGGGATGAAGCCTCTGCCCGTTCCTTTGGTCCTTGGCGTGTAGCCGATAAAACCGACCCAATCGATGCCCTGATGACCGAAACGCTGCCCGTTTTATCTGGGCAGGAAGATGCTGAAACCGATGCAGCCCCCCTTGAATTAGAGGCTGTGGCTACGGCACAAGAATCTCAGTGGACCGAGGCCGCATTGCAACAATTGCGCGATGAAGCCTATCAACGTGGCTTGCTGGAAGGGCAAGAGCGGGTTCGGGCCGAGTTTGAAAACGAACGCAGCAAAGAACGGGAATTAATCCGCCATTTGGGGATTGAGTTGCGCAGCATCAGCCAAGACCCACAACGGTTTTTTGAACCTCTGAAACGCTTGTCTTTGCACCTGGCCGAACAACTGGTGCGGGCAGAACTGCAACTGTCCGGGCAGGCCATTCATAACCTGATTCAGCAATGTATTTTGCAACTGGACCATGCGGTCGAACCTGTCAGTGTGAGTGTGAACCCGGAAGATTTGCAACGCCTAAAAACCTTGGGCGAGTCTGCCACCCAACACTTGCAATTGGAACCCGATGCCCAACTCAGGCCGGGCAGCGTGCGTGTGCGCGTGCAAGACACCGTGGTGCAAGACTTGATAGAAAACCGTTTGGAGCCTTTGGCCCGTCGCTTGCTGGCTCAGCCAGAAGCCTGGATGCAACAGTCCACATTGGTCAAAGACAAAGCCGAAGCCTTGCCCGCAGACACCCCAAGCCGCGAGTGGAATCGGCCGGTGATCGATGTGGAGGACACCGAGTTGAAACCTGCATCGCCCAGCGATGACGAAACCCCATGATGGACTTTGACACCGAAGTTAGCCAGCTGATTGGGGATCTGCACGCCCCTGAGCAGCAACGCAATGGCACCCTGGTCAGGCTGGTGGGCATGCGGCTTGAAACCCGTGGCCTCATGGCGCCGCTGGGGGCCTGCTGCGAAGTAGTGGGTCAGTTTGGCCACCGTGTCGAGGCCGAAGTGGTGGGCTTTAACGACGAAACACTTTATCTGCTGCCCTTCACCGAGCCCAATGGCATTGGGCCCGGGGCCAAGGTGTCGGTGATCAGTCACACCTCGCAAGTCTGCCTGGGTCCGGATCTATTGGGCCGGATCATCGATGGCCGGGGACAACCGCTGGACGGCAAACCCGCCCCGAAGTGCCAGGATGTACTGAGTTTACAAGGCCGCCCCATCAACCCGATGGAGCGCGGGCCGATTAACCAAGTGCTCGATGTGGGGGTCAAGGCCATCAACGGCATGCTGACCATTGGGCGTGGCCAGCGCCTGGGTTTGGTAGCAGGTTCGGGCGTGGGCAAGAGCGTGTTGCTGGGCATGATGACCCGATTCACCGAAGCCGATGTGGTGGTGATTGGCCTCATTGGCGAACGGGGCCGGGAAGTCCAGGCCTTTATTGAAGAATCACTGGGACCTGAAGGACTGGCCAAATCGGTTTTGGTGGCTGCGCCTGCCAATGTGTCACCCGTGCTGCGCCTGAAAGCCACGCACATGACGCATGTGATTGCCGAATATTTCAGGGACCAAGGTAAAAACGTCTTGATGTTGGTGGACAGCCTGACACGGGTGGCCCATGCCCAACGTGAAATTGGGCTGGCTGTGGGTGAGCCGCCCACCGCCAAAGGGTATCCGCCATCCGTCTTTGCTTTGCTGCCCAACCTGATTGAACGTGCGGGCGTTGGCCGCCACGGTGTGGGCTCGATCACCGCCATTTACACGGTGCTGGCCGAGGGCGACGATGCGAACGACCCGATTGTGGACATCGCCCGGGCCTCTCTGGACGGCCAAGTCATGCTGTCGCGCAAACTGGCCGATGCGGCGCACTACCCGGCGATTGATTTGAATGGCTCGATCTCACGGGTGATGCAAAACCTGCTCAGCCCGCAAGACATGAAGCTGGCCAACCGCTTTCGTCGTTTGTGGTCTTTGTACCAACAAAACCAAGATTTGATCCAGGTCGGCGCCTATGAAGCGGGGAGTAATGCGGAGCTCGACCAAGCCATCAAACTGCGCACCACGATGGAAAACTTCTTGCGGCAAGACATGCACATCAGCCAAAACGCTGAAACCACGCGCCTTGAAATTCAGGCCTTGATGGCAGCATAAAGAAAGGATCACTGCATGCGACAAGCTCGAAACTGCTGGCCCGCACTGGTCAAAAAAGCCCAGGACGAGGTCACTCACCTTCAAACCGAACTGGCCGCTGCCCTGGCCCGGGTGGATCAACTGAACGCCAGCCACCAAAGGCTTTGCCGCCTGTATGACGAATACCGCCTAAAAGAGCAACAGCCGCAAATACAGTTCATGGGGATGCAAGCCAGCATGAACCAACGGCAGTTCATGGCGCAATTGCTTAATTTGCAGCAACGTGTGGTGCTCGACATCAGCCGAGCCAACACTTTGGTGGCCCAGCTGCGCAAAAGACGCGTCTTGGCAGAGGTGGAATTACAAAAAATGCGCGCACTGGAAGAACAAGACCTGCTGGCCGTCCGCCAAGATCTGCAAAAGCGTGAACAACGACAGATGGACGAACTTGGCGTCAGGCAATTTAACTTGCGCCTGCAAAGCTGATGACGCACTTTAAAGGGTGAAACTTCCCAAGTGGGAGGCTTTTGACTTACCTGTGGTGGGCTTGAATTTTCCCCGTGGGAGGCTTGAATTTTCCCCGTGGGAGGCTCGAATAGTCCCCGTGGGAGGCTTGAATTGTCCCCGTGGGAGGCTGCCCCTGCGGCCGAATGCATGCACTGGCACAGGCTAACATTCGTGAGCCGAATTTATGCAGTGGCACCAGCCGACCTTCGTGAGCCAAATTTATACAGCGGCACTGGCCAACATTCGCGAGCAGGGGCTCGCTCCTACAAAAATTCTCATACCCAAATAATGCTATTTCCCCTTGAGAAAAAGTGGACTTTCACTATGGAAGGCTTTGTAATTTAACTGTGGGAAGCTTGAATTGTCCCCGTGGGAGGCTGCCCCTGCGGCCGAATTTATGCAGTGGCACTGGCCAACCTTCGCGAGCAGGGGCTCGCTCCCACAAACAATGGTGACCTAATAGGCTCAGCAAGGCATCACAACAAGGGGCGCAACTCTCGCGCCGACTCCAACAACAGCGGCAACCACTTGCGTTCTACGGCCGAATCAGACAACTGCTCTGCTGTGCCCACCACGTTGAGTGCTGCCAATGTGCGGCCTTGCATGTTGCGTAGAGGCACGGCCAAGGCGTGGATTCCGATTTCGTGCGCATCGCGGGCCAGACAAAAATCGAGCACCCGGACTTGATCAATCAAAGCTTTGAA
>CAMDXR010000250.1 GCA_945877725.1 Limnohabitans sp. Rim8 | reverse complement strand
CGTCGGGGCTGTGAAAGTCGCTGCCGCGTGAGGCCGCCAAGTCGAATTCGAGCGCAGTTTCTGCGTACCGAATCGCTTCTTGACAGGAGTGACTGCCCGTAATCACCTCAACGCCACGTCCGCCGTGGGCCTTGAATTCACTAAAAAGTGCGTATTCTTCATTCGGCGTGAAGCCGTAACGCGCCGGGTGGGCGATGACGGCAATACCGCCAGCATCGTTGATCCATTGAACCGCTTCTTGCAGTCGGGCCCACCGATGGGGGACGTAACCGGGTTTGCCTTCAGTCAGGTATTTGCGAAACACTTCGTAGGTGTCGTTGCAGACCCCGGACTCGACCAGATGCCGGGCAAAGTGGGTGCGTGAAATCAGTTCGGGGTTGCCCACGTATTTAAGTGCGCCTTCAAAGCAATTGAAAATGCCGACTTTAGCCAAGCCGTCAGCCATTTCTCTGGCCCTTTCACTGCGGCCACCGCGCGTGCGGCGCAAGCCTTCCTGCAGCGCTGAGTTGTGGGCATCAAAACCTAAACCCACGATGTGTACGGTTTGGTGTGCAAAAGTGACCGAAATTTCGGTGCCCGTGAGGTAAGGCAGGTTCAGTTTTCGAGCCGCCAACATGGCGCGGTCTTGACCACCTACTTCGTCGTGGTCGGTCAGCGCCCACAGTTCAACGCCGTTATTTTTGGCGCGTTCGGCCAAAGCTTCCGGGGTCAGCGTGCCGTCAGAGACAACAGAATGGCAGTGCAGGTCAGCGTTCATGATGGATTCCAGTGCCTCATTTTAGGTGTTTGGCCATGGCGGTGCCGATCCACTTGAAAAGTCCGTTGATCTAAACAGCCCTGCCAGTACTTGGGATGTTGCAGGTGCCCGATAATGCGCTCATGAAATTTGACGCCGACCTGCAAGGAGCCTGAAGCATGGCCCTGATGATCACCGATGAATGCATCAATTGCGATGTGTGTGAGCCCGAATGCCCCAACCAGGCTATTTATCTGGGCGAGGAGATCTATGAAATCGACCCGTCCAAATGCACCGAGTGTGTCGGACATTTTGACGAACCGCAGTGTGTTCAGGTGTGTCCAGTGGCGTGCATTCCCATCAACCCGCAGCATGTAGAAAACCAAGAATCACTGTGGGCCAAGTACCGGCGGCTTCAGGCGAAGTGAGTTAACCCAACTGGCGCCGATTCAGACGTTTGCGGGGGGCTCGGCATCTGGAGCCTTGGCGGGACGGGGTGGTTTGGGTCGGGGAGGCTTGCTGGTATGAATCAGCGCCATGGCTTTTTCCATTTCTCCATTCAATAACAAGGGCAGGGCGGTTACCGATCGGTGAATACTTTCATCAATGGCTTTTCTGTGCTCAAGCATGGGTTTTTTCAAAACCCAGCTGACGACTTCTGCCTTGTCTCCAGGGTGGCCAACGCCTATCCGAAGGCGCCAATAGTCGGCGGTGCCCAACTGGGCATGAATGTCGCGCAGACCGTTGTGTCCGGCATGGCTGCCACCCCGTTTGAGCTTGGCCTCACCGGGGGGGAGGTCGAGTTCGTCATGCGCAACCAGAATTTCATCCGGCTGGATCTTGAAAAATCGGGCCAATGCACTGACTGACTTACCAGACAAGTTCATGAAGGTTTGCGGCTCGAGCAGCCACAAGTTTCGTCCGTTCACGGTGGTGCGGGCTACCAGACCGTGGTAACTGCGATCAGGCACCCATGAAATTTTGAGCTCGCGGGCGACGGCATCTACCCACCAAAAACCGGCGTTGTGGCGGGTGTCTTCGTATTCGTTGCCCGGATTGCCCAGGCCGACTAGGAGTTTGATCATGGGAGGTAATTATCCTTGCGCGCCTAGCCTGTTCTTGGACGACGTGTCAAACCACAAAAAAGGCCCGCAGTGCGGGCCTTTTGCTTGGGGCTGTCAAGCCAAAGCGAGAAGATTACTTCTTGCCTTTGCCCTTGCCTTTGGCGTCGGCAGGAGCGGCTACAACAGGGGCTGCCACAACTTCTTCGACAGGAGCCACCACAGCCACCAGGACCGGGTTTTTCTTGCCATGTGTCACAGGCTTGCAACCAGCAGGCAAAGTGATGTCGTTCAGGTGGAGGGACACACCTTTGGTCAGGCCAGTCAAGTCCACCTTGATGAACTCAGGCAGGTTGGCTGGCAGGCAGGCTACTTCGATCTCGGTCATGACGTGGTTGACCAAGCACTTGTCGGTCTTGACGGCTTCAGATTCTTCTTCACCGCTGTAGTGCAAGGGCACTTTCATGTGCAAAGTGGTGTTCGCATCGACGCGTTGGAAGTCGATGTGCTGTACCAATTGCTTGAAGGGGTGCATCTGGTAGTCACGCAACAGGACTTGGCTCGACTTGCCGTCGAATTCCATCTCTAGGATAGAGGCGTGAAACGCTTCTTTTTTCAAGGCGTGCCACAAAGCGTTGTGGTCTAACTCGATCAATTGCGGGGCAATGTTTGCACCGTAAACAATGCCGGGGGTGCGGCCAGAATTGCGCAGACGGCGGCTCGCACCCGTACCTTGCTTGGAACGCTCAAAAGCGACAAATTTCATAAGATTCTCCTACTGGGGCCCACCGCGACCAGTGTGGCCCTGACTCAAAAAAGCCAGCCAGTCCAAAGGACGGCTGGCCACTGTTGGCCTGCTGCAGATCAGGTTTGATCTGAAAACAGGCTCATCACCGACTCTCCGTGAGCAATCCGGTTGATCGTTTCAGCGATCAATGGTGCCACGGAAAGTTGGCGAATTTTGGAACACGCTGCCGCTTCGGCTGACAGCGGGATGGTGTTGGTGACCACGACTTCGTCCAAGGCTTCGCCTTTGGCAATTCGGTCGATGGCCGGACCCGAAAAAATCGGGTGCGTGCAATAAGCGTAAACTTTTTTGGCGCCGCGCTCTTTGAGCACTTCGGCGGCTTTGACCAAGGTGCCCGCAGTGTCGATCATATCGTCCATGATCACGCAGTTACGGCCGTCAATCTCGCCAATAACGTGCATAACCTCACTCACGTTGGCTTTGGGGCGGCGTTTGTCGATGATGGCTAGGTCGCAACCGAGCTGTTTGGCCAGAGCGCGCGCACGAACGACACCGCCCACGTCGGGGGACACGACGATCAGATCGTCGTAATTTTGCCTGCGCAGATCACCCAACAAAACAGGGGATGCATAAATGTTGTCGACCGGGATGTCGAAGAAGCCCTGAATTTGGTCAGCGTGCAGGTCCATGGTCAGGACACGGTCAACACCCACAGCTTGCAACATGTTGGCCACCACCTTGGCCGAAATGGGCACACGGGTAGAGCGCGGGCGACGGTCTTGCCGAGCGTAGCCAAAGTAAGGAATGACGGCACTGATGCGACCTGCCGAAGCGCGTTTGAACGCGTCGACCATGATCAGCAATTCCATCAGGTTTTCGTTGGTGGGCGCGCAAGTGGACTGGACCACAAACACTTCACGAGCACGGACGTTTTGTTTCAGTTCGACAGTGACTTCTCCGTCAGAGAACCGACCCACATCGACTGCGCCGAGTTGGGTGCCAAGACAATGCGCAATTTCCGCCGCCAAAACGGGATTGGCGTTGCCGGTAAACAGCATGAAATCGGGTGGGAGTGAAGCAGGCTGCATGTGCATTCCAGCGATCAGAAAAAAGGGCCTGTACGAATGAACGTATTTGGCAGGGGAAGAAGGACTCGAACCTTCGAATGCCGGAATCAAAATCCGGTGCCTTAACCAACTTGGCGACTCCCCTACACGGGTTATTTGCTCAAAAAAACAAACAACCGATTAACTATCGCTGGAAGCCCAACCTTTTAGGGGATGAACATCCAAATTGCTGCATTTACGCACTTGCCAATGGTTTGGAACCGGATTGAGCGAAGCGCCCGGAGTGCAGCGAGCAAACACTGCGCTTCCAGAACCTGTCATTTTGCCGTTCAGTCCTGAGTCGGCAAACACCTTAAGTGCTTGGTGAACATCAGGGCAAATTGCAGAAGCAACAGGTTGCAAATCATTGCGACCAAAGTCGTATGGCTCTGCAGCAAAGAGCGAAATTATAGCAGGCTTTGTTGAGCGGTTTAGCTCAGGATGTTTAAAAATTTGAGAGGTTTCCACCCCGCTGGGAGGTTTGATGACCCAAAATTCCGCAGGGGGTAATTCAACAGGGCTAATTTTTTCACCGATGCCCTCCACCCAGGCATTTTGGCCGCGCAAGAAAAAAGGCACATCAGCGCCCAATTGCAAGCCCAGTTTTTCCAGTGTTTGGAGTCCCAGGTCCAGGCCCCAGAGTTGGTTAAGGGCCAGCAAGCAGGTGGCTGCATCGGAAGAACCGCCCCCCATTCCAGCTTGTGCGGGTATTTGTTTTTCTACGGAAATGTGAACCCCATAAGGGCATCCGGTTTGTTCTTGAAGCAGTTTGGCTGCACGGATAATCAGGTCTTCGGGGGGCAATTGGAGCGTCAGGTCTTCCCGACTGATGCCGCCTCCCGGGCGTTTTTCAAAATGAAGTGTGTCACACCAATCAATGAGCATGAAGACCGATTGAAGCAAGTGATAACCATCGGGGCGCTGACCCGTGATGTGCAAAAACAGGTTGAGTTTGGCCGGTGCAGGGACATCAAGCAGCGATTTCATGGATGCGATTATCACCAGAGTTCATTGGCACGGAATCACTGATCTAGCAAGATGCGTAAAACAGCTTCGGGTTCTGGTGAGACTCTTTTGGCACTGAGCCGTCCTTGCAGGTGCTGGGACAAGTCCACCTGCCAACCCGGTGCGTCTCCGGTTCGCCCCGCCAGCCATTCAAACATTGCGGCAATGGGCAGTTCGGTGCCCGCTAACTGTTGGCTCAAATTTTGCAAATTGCTGCTGATGGTCTGGTCTGGACCTTTCTCCAATATGGCCAATTGGGGTGTCCAACTCAGGCGAGCCAAGGTGGTGCCAATCGGGCTTAACAAAATCATTTGCCCTTGTTCAGCTGAGCCGTTCAATTCAAATGTGACA
>CAMDXR010000249.1 GCA_945877725.1 Limnohabitans sp. Rim8 | reverse complement strand
CTTTTGGCACTTTATTGGCGCAGGGTATTTATGGCGAATTTAATGTGATTGAAGCCTGTGATGCGGGCATTCCTTTGGATGCGTGCGCGCCTAATTACGTACTTTTACAAGGTAAAAGCGGCAGACTCGATTTGACCCAGCGGTTCAATTTGACCAACAAACAATGGGTCAAAGAACAAGTCATTGGTTCTAATACTTTGGTCTTGACTCCTGCAGGTTGGGTTGACAGTGACAAATGCGCTGTAAACCAGTTTGTCACTTACACCGTCGACCCTTTTGGCGTGGTCCAAGTTAAGCGGTGCAGCGGCCAGACCTTCAGGATGACGGCGCGTACGGTAGATGCCAGTGGCAAAACCTTGACGGAATTGGTGGGGCTAAAACCATCCGGTTCGCGTGCTAAACAGGCCATGCCGCAGGGCAGTGCTTTGTATTGGGTTGATGCAACTAATGAGCAGGATCAATACACTTTGGATGGCGATTTGCTGCTGAAACAGTATGGTGTAGACCCACAAAACAACAACCCGACAGAAGCGGTTTTTACCAATCTGGATGCTTACATCAAGTTTTATAAAACGAATTTAAATTCGCCAAACCCTAGCGTCACGGGTTGGGCGGGCTTACGGTTCAGCTTTGACGAAGGTGGCACAGAAGCGGGGGGGACGGTGACCTTGTGGCCCAATGTGAATGGAGCCCCCATAGTTGAAGCCCCTGTCATTGTCGCCCCAAGTATTTCCAATCCGGGAAACAATTTCCCTGGGCCCATCGATGGTTCACTGCAGACCGCCCAAACTCCTCAATCGCCGGGCATTAATTTTTCGCCAAATCTCCACATTGGTCCCTTGCCCGGTGACAGTTACACAGGCGCTGTCACCCTTAATCCGGTGTCCGATTTCCCATTCGCTCAGCTGACCCCGAATAGTCCAGTGGTCCAATCGATCTCGGCCAGTGGTAATTTGTTGCTGTTCAATTCAACAGGAACTGCAAGTTCGTCTGTCACTGACAAACAACCGATCGGTAAAGCAGACTACGTACGCCGCAAGATAGCCACGGCCAGCGGCACGCAAGAGGTGCTCATCATCAAGGCAAAAGCCCCTGCAGGCAGTGGGAATGAGTGGCAGATGGTCGCTGTTAAAGAGAGGAAACTTTATGGCGGTAGTTTCCAACCCGCTTTTTCAAAGCAGAACAGTGAGCCCGCTTTCAACAAGACCATGATCAACGAGATTCTTAAACTAGTTGAAATGCCTTCTGTATTAGAGTAATGGCGATGAATCTGCTTGTTGTGGCAGGTTCAAAGCCGAAAAAGTTCGTCGTTTGATTGGGCGAATGCAAAAACCGTTTGACTAGCTGCTTTGAATTTTGAGCACTAGGATTTTTGAGGTAAAAGGCACTCCACTTAACGGCCCCTCATTCCTGAACATGCCTCAATGCCGGGAACAAAATCACGTCCCGGATGCTGGGGCTGTCGGTCAGCAGCATCATCAGGCGGTCAATGCCGATGCCGCAACCGCCTGCCGGGGGCATGCCGTATTCGAGGGCGCGCACAAAGTCGTGGTCGTAATACATGGCTTCGTCGTCACCGTCTTCTTTGGCGGCCACTTGCGCGTGAAAGCGTGCGGCTTGGTCTTCGGCATCGTTCAGTTCGCTGAAACCGTTGCCAAATTCGCGCCCCGTGATGTAAAGCTCAAACCGTTCGGTCACCTCGGGGTGCGTGTCGTTGGCACGGGCCAGGGGTGAAATTTCGGTGGGGTGTTCCATGATGAACGTGGGTTCCCAAAGCTTGTCTTCTACTTTTTCTTCGAAGTAAAACACTTGCAGGCTGGCCAGGCTGCGGGTGGACAGCTTGTCTTTGGCTTCGCTCATGCCCAGTTTTTGCAGTGCATGGATGAGCCATGTGGCGTTGTCCACGTTGTCCCCCGCCTCGGTGTGCTTGACGATGGCCTCGCGGATGGTCATGCGGGCAAAGGGCTTGTTCAGGTCCACGGGCTTGCCGTTGTATGTCAGGTCCAGGGTGCCTGCCGCAATCATGGCCGCATCGCGGATCAGGCTTTCCGTAAAGCCCATCAGGTCTTGGTAGTTCCAGTACGCAGCATAGAACTCCATCATGGTGAATTCGGGGTTGTGACGAACCGAAATGCCTTCGTTACGGAAGTTCCGATTGATCTCAAACACGCGCTCAAAACCACCCACCAGCAGGCGCTTGAGGTAAAGCTCGGGGGCAATGCGCAAGAACATCTCTTGTTCCAGGGCATTGTGGTGGGTGACAAACGGCTTGGCGTTGGCCCCACCAGGAATGGGATGCAGCATGGGAGTTTCGACTTCAAGAAAACCGTGCTTGACCATGAACTCACGGATGCCGCTGACCGCTTTGCTGCGCGCCATAAAGCGTTTGCGGGCCGTTTCGTCGGTCATCAGATCGACATAGCGCTGGCGGTATTTAACTTCTTGGTCGGCCACGCCATGGAACTTGTCGGGCATGGGGCGCAGGCTCTTGGTCAGCATGCGGATGGCGGTGGCGTGGATGGACAGCTCGCCGGTGCGGGTTTTGAACAAATGGCCTTCAACCCCCACGATATCGCCCAAGTCCCAGTGTTTGAACAAGGCATACAGGTCTTCGCCCACGTCATCGCGGGTGACATAGACCTGAATACGGCCCGTGGCATCTTGCAAAGTGGCAAAACTGGCTTTGCCCATGACGCGCTTGAGCATCATTCGGCCCGCCACTTTGGCAGGGGTTTTGACGACGCCTTCACCGTTCAGTTCTTCGGCCGTTTTTTCGCCATGGGCTTGGTGCAAGTTGGCGGCGTGGTGCTCGGGCTTGAAGTCGTTGGGAAAGGCCACACCATGGCCATCTGCCTGGGCCTTGCGCATGGCTTTGAGCTTTTCGCGGCGCTCTGCGATCAGTTGGTTTTCATCCTGCGGGGCAGGAACTTGCGCGGCAGCGGCAGAAGCGTTGGCAGTCGTGTCAGACATGGCGAGGTGTGGTTGGGGCCGGGGCAAGGCAAGCCACCCGATCCGGGGTTGTGGAGGTGCGCGAACGCGCAAAGCCTGCTATTTTAAGAGTTCGCAGGGGGTTTCTGGCCGGGTCCGGGTTCAGAAGTCCCCAAAGGCGCTAAATCCACCATGTCCCCCACCAATTCCAGCCGCATCAAGGGCTCATTCAAGGTGAAAAGGCGGTATTTCATGGCCAGCGGCAAAGGGAGCAGTTCGCACCAGCGGTGGGACAGCCACGCGCAATCGTTTAACAGCCAAGGTTTCGGCCAATGGGGCACGGCGCTGTCTTGGGCGCTCAAGGTGTCCAGTGCGGGCTGAATCTGCAGGGCCAAATAGTTCAAGTGCTCGGGCACGGGCATGCCCGGTTCGTCGGGCAAGTCTTGCACCCGAGCGCGCCACAGACCATCGCTGCGCTGTTGGGTGCCGCGAATTTGGAAACGACCGATCCCTCGGCACCAAACCATCACGACCCCGGGCTGGGGGCGCTCAATGTGCTCAATCTGCACCCGAGTGCCAATGGGTTCAAATTGTTCGGCGGCATCGCCGGGGCGGTGCACTTCGCGGCCTTGTGTCAGCGTGACCACGCCAAAACCTGTGCCTTGTCGTTCACATTCGCCAATCATTTGCAGGTAGCGTAATTCAAACAGTTGCAAGGGCAGCAAGGCCCCTGGAAACAGCACGGTACCGAGCGGAAACAGGGGCAATTCCGTCAGGTCTTGGGGGGATGGGGCGTCAGATTCGGACATCTCGTTATCATCTCATGAGCAGGAGAGCTTCAATGGGTTATCAGATATTGAATATGGTTTTGGAGGTGGTGGCGGGCCTGATTGCGGGCACTTGTTTGCTGCGCTTTTTGATGCAGTGGCAGCGCATTTCCTTTCATCAACCCTTGGGCCGGTTTGTTTTTTCAATGACTGACTGGTTGATTTTGCCTTTGCGAAAAGTCATTCCGGCCTGGACGGCTTGGGACTTGTCGAGTCTGGCGGGGGCTTTTTTGATCAAGTTACTGCAATATTCGCTGCTTTTGTTGGTGGCGGGTGGGCAGGGGGCTTGGCCTTTGCTCCCGCTGATCAGTTTGGTGGGTCTGGCTCAGTTGGCCATCTCGGCTTTAAGTGCCTTGGTGTTGGTCTTGGCCATCATGTCGTGGGTGAACCCCGGTGCACCCATGTATGCCATGACGGCGCGGCTCACAGAGCCATTTTTACGGCCATTCCAGCGCGTGATTCCCTTGATGGGGGGGATTGATTTGTCGCCTTTGGCACTTTTGTTGGTGTTGCAGATTTTGGGCATGTTGCTCGCAGGCTTTCAAATGAGCTGGATGCGCTGATGGGGTAGCCTTCAGTCCAAACAACAAAGCCCTCCTGGGAGGGCTTTGTTTTGCAGGTCGACAGGGCCAGTGTCAGCTTACCGCATCGGCTGGCTGGCGCTGCAACATGGCCAAGGTGTTGGCGATGGTTTTGCGCAGTTCACGGCGGTCACAAATCAGGTCCACGGCGCCCTTGGTTTGCAAGAACTCGGCACGCTGGAAGCCCTCTGGCAAGGTCACGCGCACGGTGCTTTCAATCACGCGGGGACCGGCAAAACCGATCAAGGCCTTGGGTTCGGCAATCACCAGGTCGCCCAAAAACGCAAACCCAGCCGAAACACCGCCCATGGTTGGGTCGGTCAGCACACTGATATAAGGCAAGCCTTTTTTGGCCAAACGGGTCAGCGCAGCGTTGGTTTTGGCCATTTGCATGAGAGACAGCAGGCCTTCCTGCATGCGGGCACCGCCTGTGGCCGTGAAGCAAACAAAGGGCACTTTTTGTTCGATGGCGGTTTCGACACCCCGCACAAAGCGCTCGCCTACGACCGAGCCCATGGAGCCACCCATGAAGTCAAACTCGAAGCAGGCCACCACCAAAGGGATGCTGTGTACGGCCCCGCCCATGACCACCAGGGCGTCGGTTTCTCCGGTGTTGTTCATGGCTTCTTTGAGGCGCTCGGGGTATTTACGGCTGTCTTTGAACTTCAGCGC
>CAMDXR010000248.1 GCA_945877725.1 Limnohabitans sp. Rim8 | reverse complement strand
CACAAGCAGCAGCCCTCCGGGCATTTATGCAATCGAAGGTAAAGGCCTAAGCAGCGCCAATTACTTGATACGTCAGTCCAGTCGCAGCTTATTGACGATCAAGCCCAGCGCTCCCCCACAGCCAGTGGTGAATGCCAGGGCGCAACTGGCAAGCTATGTTCAACCGGTGGTGCCCGAAACAAAATACCCCAGCTTAATCAGTACGACATTGTTCTTCAATGACAAAGGCTCGACTGCCAGGTCGATTCAACCCGGTGCTCAGTTGTCGTTCATGTGTTGGCTTCAGTCAACCGAACTTAATACACAACAACAGTGCAGAGCAGCCCTCTAAATTGACCTGAATACCCATAAAAAAATTCCATGATGCACTTCAATCACCTGTCCCGTGCCAACTACTTGGGTTTGCACAGTTTTATCCCGGTCATTTTGGCTGCCATTGCTTCTGGCACTTCAGCCCAGCCATTGCCCGACGCGGGCGCCATGTTACAACTTGCAAAACCACCTGTACGCCCCATTTATTTGCCTAAATCCACTGAGCTGATTAGCCCACAAACCGAGACCACAGCGCTCCCGCCCAGTGCCCCAATTCTGATTCAGCGGATTGAAATCACAGGCAACAGTCTGATGGCCACAGTGAGACTTCAAGCCTTGGTCGCCGATGCGTTGGGGCAGAATCTGACGCTGCCGCAACTGGGCAAATTGGCAGATCGGATTACTGCTGACTATCAGGAAAAAGGCTTTCCATTTACACGCGCCATCGTCCCTGCGCAAACCATCAAAGACGGGGTGGTCATGATCCAAGTGATCGAGGCACGGTACGGCAAAGTTATCCTCAACAATCAAAGTCAAATCAAAGACTCGGTAGTGATGCGCACTCTGGCTGCCTTGCAACCCGGCCGAGACATCCAACAAAACACCTTGGAACGCAGCTTACTGCTCCTGTCTGACTTTCCCGGCATATTGGTGAGCACCAGCATCAAGTCCGGCGAGGCAGTTGGCACCTCAGACGTTCAGGTGGATGCTCGAGGCAACCCTGCAGTCGGCGGTTCCGTCACGGCAGACAACTACGGCAGTCGCAGCACCGGGCGCGAGCGCCTGAGCGGCGCGATCTCCGTCAACAACCCTTTGAATCAAGGAGACATCTTTGCCGCCAGCGCCATGACCTCTGGCCACCTGCTGAACTACGGACGCCTGGCCTACGAGTCAATGATCGACGGCCAAGGCTCAAGGCTGGGCGGCGCGTACTCTGATTTAACCTACGCTTTGGGCCATTCTCTTGTTGCATTAGAGGCTCATGGCAATGCGACCTCTAAGAGCCTGTGGTCCAAACACGCCCTCCTTCGCACACAAAGTGCCAATGTGTCTGGTCAGTTCCAATTTGAGCACCTGCAATTGCGAGATCGCATAGACACCAACTTGTCACGCACCGACCGCCAATTGAAGCATTGGACTGGCACGCTATTGGGCGATATCGGTATGAAGTAGGTCCCCTTTTAGAAGGTCAATTGCAACTCGTGGCTTTTGCTGATGCAGCCACCATCAAAGTCAACCAACGTGTCTGGTCACCAAGCGAAAACCAGGCCACGCTCAGTGGTGTGGGCTTGGGACTGAACTGGACTGGGCCCATGCAGTGGGCAGTCAAGGCACATGTCGCAACACCCCAACATCAAAAGTCAGCCCTGCTGGCCGCCCCCACCACACGGGGCTGGGTGGAACTGCAAAAGCGGTTTTGAATCAGCACCTAAAACACATTAATTACACTGAAATGGTGAAATGTGCCAAGTCAGCCTCCTTACTGTGCCTTGGTCAGCAGGGCACCCTGATGACGCTGGATTTGCCCATCACTAGAGCAAACGATGACCCGCTGGGTTTAACTCAAGCCCGCAATTTAGCCGCCACGGCCGCCAAGCGTTCGCCATAAACCTTGGCGGTTTCCAAGTCACCTTGGGGAATGTCTTCTGCGGGGCTGGTGGCACCCACTTGGGCCATAAGGCCTGCGCTTGAACCCATGCGGTTCAGCACCGGATCGTGCATGGCGGGCTGACCGACCCAAATCATGGCGTGTTGCATGGCCAATGTCATGAAGTATTGAAGGGTCGAGGCTTTGTCGCCATTGGGCTGCGACGAAATCGTAAAGCCTCCGGCCACTTTGTCCTTCCAGCCTCTGACAAACCAGCGCTTGGACGAAGCGTCGGCAAACTTCTTGAACTGCCAAGAGACCATGCCCATGTAAGTGGGCGAGCCAAAGATGATGGCGTCTGCCTCGTCCAAGGCGGACCATTCGGCTTCGGTCAGGTTGCCATCGGCGTCAATGGCGATGAGTTGGGCATTGGCCCCTTGGGCCATGAATTGCGCCACGCGCTGGGTGTGGCCGTAGCCCGAGTGGTAAACAACAACCGTTTTAACCATGAAAAACTCCTTTTAATTGAACGAAAAATTGTGAGATTGAATTCAAGCCGCCAAGTCAAACACCAGGACTTCGGCGTCCTGGCCGTGGCTCAAGGTCAATGCGCTTTCTGATTGCAGCAAAGCGGCATCGCCTGCATTCAGGCTTTGGCCGTTGACCTGCAGTGCCCCGCGAACCAAAAAAACATAGGCTTTGCGCTCGGGCTTGAGCGGCAGCTTGGCGTTTTCATGGCCGTCAAATAAACCGGCGTACAGACGGGCATCGGCGTGGATGTTGACCGTGTGCCCCTCGGCACCTTGCGTCGAACCCAAACCGTTCGGGATATCGGTGGCCGGAGCGGCCACCAGCGCCAGCTGGCCGCGTTTGGCCGATTCGGGCACGGTTTTTTGTTCATAGCCCGGCTCAATGCCGACCACATTAGGCTCGATCCATATCTGCAAAAAGTGCGTTTGCGCCCCCTCTGCGTGGTTGAACTCGCTGTGGCGCACGCCGCTGCCCGCGCTCATGCGCTGAATATCACCCGGCGGAATGCCTTTGACATTGCCCATGCTGTCTTGGTGGGCCAAGTTGCCCGACAACACGTAACTGATGATCTCCATGTCACGGTGGCCGTGGGTGCCAAAGCCAGTGCCCGGAGCGATGCGGTCTTCGTTGATGACGCGCAAATTGCCCCAGCCCATATGGGCCGGGTCGAAATAGTTGGCAAATGAAAAGCTGTGGAACGACTTGAGCCAGCCGTGGTCGGCATAGCCACGGTCAGAGGATTTTCGAATATTCAGCATGCTGTCTTTCTCTTCAAATTAGGGCAGGTCGTGCCCGCAAACCAGAGCTTGACTGTAAGGGGCAAGGGCTGGTTTTGCGTTTCACAAGTTTGCTGGCATCATTCAAAAATTCTGAACAATAAGACCACCATCATGCAAACACCTCGCGATTGGTTGACCCCTGAAGCCCTGCTCATGCTTCAAACCATTGACCGAAAAGGCAGCTTTGCCGCAGCCGCCCGCGCCTTGAACCTGGTGCCCAGCGCCCTGACGTACCGGGTGCGTCAACTCGAAGATGCATTGGATGTGCTGCTGTTTGACCGCAGCGCACGCCAGGCCCGCCCCACAGCCGCAGGGCAAGAACTGTTGCGCGAAGCCTCTCGCTTGTTGGCCGACATGGACGCGGTGGCCAATCGCGTGCGCCGCGTGGCCACAGGCTGGGAGGGAACTCTCACGGTGGCAGTAGACAGTGTGGTGTCGCGCAGCGTACTCATGGACATGTGCAGTGATTTTTTAGCCCTAGGCGCCACCACCCGATTGCGTCTGCGCTACGAAACTTTGTCGGGCACGCTGGCCGCGTTGACTTCTGGTCAAGCCGATCTGGCTCTGGGCATGGTGCTGGAACCTGGTTTAGGCAGCGAGATACGGCACGCTTTGCTGGGAGAAGTCCCCTTTGTATTTGTGGTGTCAACACGGCATGCTCTGGCGCAAGCCCCAGAACCCTTGAGCGATGCCACCTTGCAACAACACCGTGCCGTGGCCGTGGCGGACTCGGTGAGCCGGGGTGGCGGCTTGACCATTGGTTTGCAAGGGGGCCAAGACGTGTTCACCGTGCCGGACATGCAAAGCAAGCTGGAGGCACAACTGCGGGGTCTGGGGGTTGGCTTTTTGCCCGAATCGCTGGCCCGCCCTTATATAAACAGTGGCCAATTGATAGCCAAAAAAGTACACAGTCCGCGCACCAGCATCGGTCATTACGCTTGGCGTGAAAGCAAAACGGCCCCAGTCGGCCAAGCTTTGCGTTGGTGGCTGACGCAACTTGAGAACAGCCACACACGCGAAGCCTTGCTGCGGCCCGTGCATCGGGTTTGATGTTTTGTATGACATCTGGATCGGGGATAACCCCCCCGGGCTATCAACCAGCGGACTTTCTCGGATAAAGTGAGACCCATGACCACACAACACATCGCCATCATCGGAGTCGGCCTGGCCGGCGTGACCTGCGCACGCACTTTGCGTCAAGCGGGACACAACGTCACTTTGTTCGAAAAAAGCCGGGGGCTGGGGGGACGCATGTCGACCCGGGCCAGTGCCTTTGGCAATTTTGACCACGGGGCCCAATATTTCACGGTTCGAGACCCTCGGTTCGAGCTGGCCATTGCCACCGCCCCGGGCGTCTGCAAGCCCTGGAGCGCCAACGCCGTGCGCGTGCTCGACCCGAACGGACGGGTCATTGAGGCCGGTTTGCCCGGAGGCGAGCGCCACTGGGTGGCCACACCCGGCATGAATGGCTTGGTCAAAGCCTGGGCGGCGCCTTTACTAGAAGACAGCAACGTGCGCCTGCAAACCCGGGTGACCCAAATCATGGCCGACCCGATGAAGAAAAACGGCTGGCAATTGCAGACCGAAAGCGACGACGGGGGCCAAACCATCTTTGCTGGGTTCGACAAAGTGATCCTGGCCATTCCGGCCGCTCAAGCCATCACCCTGCTGCAAAGCTCGGGTTTGACGGCTTTGGCCGCGCCCCTGAACGATGTTCGGGTTGACCCCTGCTGGACTTTGATGCTGGCCTACCCCCAAGCCGTGCAACCGGGCCTGATCACCTTGGGCCCCCAATGGAACGCCGCACGCAGCAC
>CAMDXR010000247.1 GCA_945877725.1 Limnohabitans sp. Rim8 | reverse complement strand
GCAACACATTTTTCAGCGCGTTCAGCGCCACATCGGGGCCGCGCAAGGGCTGCGACACTACCCGACTCAACCAAGTCATCACATCGGGTGCCTGGGCTTTGTAGCCCGCGCGTTCGCAGCGCCTGGCCAGGCGGTCGGCTTGGCTTGTGTCGGCTTGCAGTGCAAAGCCATCGGCGGCCAGCCACTCGAGTTGGTCGTGTAAAAAGTTACCGGCCGAAGGGCCACGGGCAAAACTGTGCCAAGCGGCCACCGTCGCGCCCTTGGCATTCAGGCCCGGCAAGTTCAAGGCCACACCAATCTCCCCCGAATCATCGGCAGGCTCATCGTCCGCAGCACGCGGTACGGCCATGTTCAATGCCTGCGAAAGCGCCACATGCATCACAGGCTGCGAAGACAAATCACGCGCCAGCCTTGAAAAACTGGCAATCGTCCAGCTCTTGTCGATGCGGGCGGTACACACCAGCGCGTCGTGCAAAGCCGGACGTTCGTCTTGCCGCTCAAGCCAAGACTGTTTGTCGGTGGGCAAAACAGACTCCAACTGCACCGACAAGGGTGTGCCCTCTTCAGCCTGCAACAAGTCTTGCAACAAGCCTTGCCATTCATATTCTTTGAACTGCACACCGCCGCCCAGCAAGCGTCCGGCCGCACTCAGGTAGTTCTGGCAATTGTCGCTATTGCCTTTTTTGACACTGGCCCAGCCCACCCACAGGGCATGGCAAGCGCGCGTCAGCGCCACATACCAAAGGCGCAAATCTTCGCGTAAACGATCTTCGTCGGCTTGTTTGGCATCTTGAGAGTCGAACTGCAACAGGTTCTGACGATGGCCTTCATCGTCGGTCAGGCTCAACAATGAAGTCTTGTTGGCCGACACCTCGCGGTGGCTGTGCGCAAACGGCAAACACACCACCGGGTACTCCAGCCCCTTGCTGGCGTGAATGGTCACCACCTTCACCAAATCGTCGTCGCTTTCCAATCGCACGGTTTGCTCTTCGCTCTCACCGTCTTCGTCCATTTGTTGCACCAGCCACCGAATCAAGGCCTGTTCGCCATCCAACCGGCTGCTGGCCGACTGCAACAACTCGGCCAAATGCAACACATTGGTCAAGCGCCGCTCCCCCTCGGGTTGACCACGCCAACGCGCCGCCAATTTCAGGGTGTGCAAAGACTGCCGCACCATGGCCAATACGCCCTGGTTTTGCCAGGTCTGATTCAACAAGTGCAATTGGTCTGCGTAATCGTCCAGCACATGCCCTTGCTGCGCCATCTGGTGCAACTCGGTCAATGACAAACCCACGGTGCGGGTGGCCAGTGCCGCCCTCACCCGGCGCATGTCTTTGGGCTCAGCCACGGCCCGCAGCCAAAGGCACAAATCACCTGCTTCGTCGCTGTCAAACACCGAGTCACGGTCGGACAAAAATACCGACGCCACGCCACGCGCTCGCAATGCTTGGCGCACGGCATCGGCCTCTTTGCCGGTGCGTACCAGCACGGCGATGTCTTTGGGCTTGAGGCGTTCATTGGGTTTGCCGGGCTGCACAAAAGTAGCCTGCGCATCACCCAGCCAAGCCACAATTTGCTCGGCGCACAAGGCCGACATGTGCACCACGGCATCGCGCACGTTGCTCAACTGGGGCCTGTGCACCAGGGTCATGGCCGGCACGGCCTGCCCCTCGGGCTGCAGAAGACTGCGGGTCTGCAAAACCTCAACGCGCCCCTTGGCTCGCACGGCTACAAAAGGCAGCGGGTTGTTGCCGTTGGCTTTGGCATAACCAAAAGCACCCTGCTGCGAACGCGTATCGCCCACCTGAAACCATTGGTTGACCACATCCACCACCGCTTGGGTCGAGCGGTAATTGGTGTTCAGCACATAGTGACGTCCCTCGGTGGCACGGCGTGCTTGCAGATAACTCAGAATATCCGCGCCCCTGAAACCATAAATCGACTGTTTGGGGTCGCCAATCAACAGCAACGCTGCCTCGGGCAGATTGTCGGCGGCTCGGTAAATGTGGTCAAAAATACGGAACTGCAGCGGGGACGTGTCTTGAAACTCGTCAATCAGGGCCACCGGAAACTGCGCCCGCAAACGCCGCGCCAGTCGATTACCCAGCTCACGGGCCTTGTCACTGGATTCACCGGGGTCACCTTCCACCGCCTCATCAGACGAACCCTCGTCCACACGCGTCAAAGCCGATTCCAGCCGCTGCAACATGTCGGCAAAACCAAACTGGGCGCTGCGCTGCTTGAGCCAAGCCAGACGCTCGGCCACCCTGATGCGCGCATGGTTGCGAACGACCCCCTTGATCTGAGGCAGGTTTTGCAGGCCCGCTAGCAAGTCGGCAAACGCCTGGCACTGTGGGGGCAACGCGTACCCCGCATCGCCCTCAATAACTCGACAAGCGGCCATGCCTTGGGGGGTAAAGCGCTCCCAGCCACTTTGACCCATACCGTCTTTGAGCGCCGACAAATTGCCCACACCCTGGGCCCAAAGCTTCAATGCCTCCAACCACTTGGTGTAGTTGGCCCGACTCAATTTGCGCTTATTCCACCCCGAAACTTCTTGCGCCAGCGTGTCGTCCAGCCAATCGCGCAAGGCATCGGCTTGCTCGGGCCAGCCGCATTTCAGGTCGGCCAGCGCCTGAGTGCGGTGCAAGTCATGTTGGGTCAGCACATCGGCCAGCGTTTGGCCGGGCGCCACGGCAGGTAAACCTTCTACGCCCAGCAGCTGCCTCATGTCCTTGTCCAGCGCCAGCACATCGCCCCAAACGCCCAACACTTGGCTCACCTGCTGCGCGGGCAATGGGTAAAGCGACTCACGCCAATAGTCTTGCACCGCTTGCAGGCGCAAGGCAGCCTCATCGGCCACCAGGTTTTCTTCAAACAAGTTTCCGCTGTCAAAAGCGTGTTCTCGCAACATGCGCTGGCACCAGGCATCAATCGTGTACACCGCCGCATCGTCCATGCTCTGAGCGGCCAGTGCCAAGCGATAGGCCGCCTTTTCGCGCTCCGGGCCGGGGGGGTAGTCGCGCATCAGGTCGGTCAAAAACGGTTCGGTGGTGCTTTGCAGCCCCCGGAACACCGCCGCTGCCTCAGTCAAACGGGCGCGAATACGGTCCGACAACTCCCGCGTGGCGGCACGCGTAAAGGTCATCACCAAAATGTCTTGCGGCATCAACGGAGCGATCGGCTTGCCTTGTTCCTGGCCTTGTTCCTCGCGCTTTGCCTGCCCATGGCCCAACACCAAACGCACATAAAGGGCGGCAATGGTCCAGGTTTTGCCCGTGCCCGCACTCGCCTCGATCAAGCGACTGCCCCACAAGGGGAAACTCAACACCTCTAATTTGTGACTGCTGGCCGTCGGGGCGGCATTTGCGGCTGTAGCGATGGCTGTGCCGGTTTGGATAAGGGGATTCTGCGTCGGGTTCATGTGCCCTCCCCCGGTGTTGCCCCATGGCCCGACTCGTCTTCTTCATCCGGCTGTGCATCCGGAAACGGCTCGGCTTGCAAACCCTCGACCCATTTTTTAAGGGGCCGGTAAACCGTCTCTGCCAAGCGATCCAGGTGCCCACCCGCCAACAAATCGTCAATCGTGGGGTAGGTCCGGTACAGCGCGGCGTCTTTTCTGGCCTCGCCCTGTTGCGACAAACCTGGACCCTCGAAATCATTGCCCTCGTACAAATCGGTGATCGCATTGAGGCTGGGGTTGCCCTGACCGTTGTCCTTGTCTTTGTCCTTCAACCATTGCAGCGCCACCAAAGGCGGCAGAGGCAAGGGCCAACGCATGCCCTCTGCATACACTTTCAACAATGAATCGAGTTGGGTCAAGGCCGATTCTTGCGGGAAGGGGGCCATGCGCACGATGGCATTGCGCCCCACCAACACGCCTTGCACCTGCAAGCCCATGGCCGCAGCGGCCAGGCAAGTTAACCACGGTCCCAACAACTTGTCGGGCAACGGGGTGGCCTTGGGGGTTTTGTCTTTGTTTTTACCAATTTTGGCGATTTTTGAGGCCCTCATCTCGAGCCAAACCATTTGCACCTCGGCGCCATTGACCCGCTGACGCAAACCGGTCAAGGCATCCTGCAAACGCAGCCCGGCATGGCTGCGGTCCACCAAAATACGCGGGGCCAACTCGGGCCATGGGTCGCGCTCTTGCAAGCCATGCAGCAGCAAGGGTTGCAGCTCTTGGCCCAACCGCCGGGCCTCGTGCTCGCCCACTGCCGCCAGCGGTAAATCTCCGGCGCGGCGCAAGCGCTGCAGGGTTTGTGCAACATGTTGGGGCACTTCTTCGAGCCCCAAGTCGGCGGGCAGGCGCTGCAAGCTTTGGTCTATCAGTTCGTACAAATCCAGACCTTGCAGGCTGAACAACTCCTCGTCGTACAGATCGGTACGGTCATGCTCGAGGCTGACCTGCAAACGCTGGCTAAAAAAGCTGCCCACGGGTTTGCGCAAAAACCGCAGCAACTGCGCCAACGTGATCAAGGGCTCGCCCGCTGCGGCCTCCATCGGTGGCAACTGCAATTTTGAAGGGTGCAAATCGGACCTGCGCAGGGCTCCTTCAACGCCCACACCCTCCTCTTGCCCACTTTCATACCCAGTGCCCAGATCCACTTGCGCCGCTCGCCACTCGCGGGCATAGGTTTGCAGCGAATTGTTCACCTCAAAATAAGCCCGGCTAAACGGCTGCAGCGGGTGCACCTGAGTCAAGCTCTCGGCAGTGTCCTTGCCCCACAGCGCATCGATCTCGTCGCGCAACTGCGACACCAACACCGAAGGGGGCTGCTGGCTGTTGTTGCGCACACTGCGCCCGCTCCAACTGATGTAGAGCGTGCGGCGGGCCGACAGCAAAGCCTCCAGCATCAACTGCCGGTCGTCATCGCGGCGCGAACGGTCACCAGGCCGGGACATGCCGGGCAAACCCAACAGATCAAAATCGGCACGTTGGGTGCGGCGGGGATAATCGCCATCGTTCATGCCCAACAGGCAGACCATTTTGAATGGAATCGCCCGCATCGGCATCAGGGTGCAA
>CAMDXR010000246.1 GCA_945877725.1 Limnohabitans sp. Rim8 | reverse complement strand
CTCATCTTCTTGCCCTGCGCATCCAGCACCAAGCCGTGAATGTAAACGTGTTTAAAGGGCACACGTCCGGTGAAGTGGGTGGTCATCATGATCATCCGGGCGACCCAGAAGAAGATGATGTCGTAGCCCGTGACCAGCACGCTGCTGGGCAGGTAGAGGTCGTAATCGTTGGCGCTTTTTCCGCTGGCGAGCGTGCCGTGCTCGGCCTTGCTCGTACTCGCTTCGCTCGCCATGTCGCTGCGTCCGAGCCCGGCACCCTCGCCAGCTGCATCGGCGCTCCATCCCAGCGTAGAGAAGGGGACCAGTGCACTGGAATACCAAGTGTCCAGTACGTCCTCGTCGCGTTTCAGGGTTTTGCCAGGTGCTTGGGCTTGTGCCTCGGCTTCGTCGCGGGCCACGTAAACATTGCCGTCTTCGTCGTACCAAGCGGGAATTTGGTGGCCCCACCACAGCTGACGCGAAATGCACCAGTCCTGAATGTTGTTCATCCACTGGTTGTAAGTGTTGACCCAGTTTTCAGGGACAAAGCTGACCTGGCCCGACTGAACCGCGTCGATGGCTTTTTGCGCAATGCTTTTGCCCGTGGCGTCTATTGGGCTGACCTTGTTCATGGCCACAAACCACTGGTCGGTCAACATCGGCTCAATCACCTGTCCGGTGCGGGCGCAACGCGGCACCATGAGTTTGTGTTTTTTAACCTCGACCAACGCACCAGCCGCCTCCAAATCTGCCACCACGGCCTTGCGGGCTACAAAGCGGTCAAGGCCCTGGTACTTTTCGGGAGCGTTTTGGTTGATGGTGGCGTTCAGATTCAGCACGCAGATCATGTCCAGTTTGTGGCGCTGGCCCACGGCGTAGTCATTGGTGTCGTGCGCTGGGGTGACCTTGACCACGCCAGTGCCAAAGTCCTTGTCCACATAGTCATCGGCAATCACCGGAATGGTGCGGCTGCACAAAGGCAAGTTGACCTGTTGGCCGATTAAATGCTTGTAGCGCTCGTCTTCGGGGTGCACCATCACGGCCACGTCGCCCAACAAAGTTTCAGGGCGGGTGGTGGCCACGGTGACAGATCCACTTCCATCGGCCAAGTCATAGCGGATGTGCCACATCGAGCCGTCTTCTTCTTCGCTCTCGACTTCCAGGTCCGACACGGCGCTCATCAGCACCGGGTCCCAGTTGACCAAGCGTTTGCCCCGGTAAATCAGGCCTTGCTTGTAAAGCTGCACAAAGGTCTCAGTCACAGTCTTGGACAGTTTAGGGTCCATGGTGAAGTACTCGCGGCTCCAGTCCACACTGTCGCCCATGCGGCGCATTTGGCTGGTGATGGTGTTACCGGACTCTTCTTTCCACTCCCAAACTTTGCTGACAAAGTTTTTGCGGGCTTCGGCAGGGGTGGGGCCCATATCGTGGCGGCTGATGCCCTGCGCTTGCAGTTGTCGCTCCACCACAATTTGGGTGGCAATGCCCGCGTGGTCGGTGCCCGGAATCCAGGCGGTGTTAAAGCCCTGCATGCGGTGGTAGCGCGTCAGGCTGTCCATGATGGTCTGGTTGAACGCATGGCCCATGTGCAAGGTGCCCGTCACGTTGGGCGGCGGCAACTGAATGGAAAATGCCGGGGCATCGGTTGCCGGGTTGCCTGTGCCGCGGAAACCCGCCACGCCGTAGCCACGCTTTTCCCATTCGGGGCCCCAATGGGCTTCCAGTGCCGCGGGCTCGAACGATTTGGACAGGCTTTCAAGGCCGGGCTGAGAGACCGGGGTAGCGGATGCGTTGCTCATGGCGAATCTTCACAAAATGAAAACGGCACCTCGGCAGGTACCGTGCAGGACGTTCAAAGTCCCAAAACGGCTGATTTTACCCAGCCTACCGGGGTGGTCTACCCAGTGACCACAGGCTGCCATGGAGCAGCGGGGTACCGCAGTTGTTGATTTTTATCAACAAGCGGTGGTCAATAGCCTGCACTAATCCAGCCCATTGCATCAATCAATTGGGCGGGAGGCAGCTTTAGGGCTAATCTGCTCCCGCTTTGGCGATTCCGTCAGGGCAATCTACACAAAATCCACTAGGAGATATCCATGGCAGCACTCAAAGGCTCGCGCACGGAACAATGTCTGAAAGACGCCTTTGCAGGCGAATCACAGGCTAACCGTCGCTATTTGTACTTCGCGAACAAAGCTGACGTCGAAGGTCAGAACGACGTGGCAGCCCTGTTCCGTTCCACCGCTGAAGGTGAGACAGGTCACGCCCACGGCCACCTGGAGTTTCTGGAGCAATCCGGCGACCCAGCCACCGGCATGCCCATTGGTTCCACACGCGACAACCTGGCTTCGGCTGTGGCTGGCGAAACCCATGAGTACACCGACATGTACCCTGGCATGGCCAAGACCGCTCGCGAAGAAGGCTTCGACGAAGTGGCCGACTGGTTCGAGACTCTGGCCAAGGCTGAGCGTTCACACGCCAACCGTTACCAGAAAGCCTTGAACGAACTGGTGGATTGATTCCCCGGAACGTCCAACCCGCTGCATTTTGCAGTGGGTTTTTCTGAGGTTTTTGTTTTGCAAAAACCTCAAAAAAACCCTAAATATTTTCCGACAGGAGACACCCCATGGCCAAAGAAGGCAACCTCGAAGCCCCCACACGGCACGCGCTGGCTTGGGAAACGCCTGACTTTTACAACGAAGAAAAGTGTCTGGACGAGCTGGAGCGCATTTTTGACATTTGCCACGGCTGCCGCCGCTGCGTCAGTTTGTGCGGTTCTTTTCCCACCTTGTTTGATCTGGTGGACGAGAGCAGCACCATGGAAGTCGACGGTGTGGACAAAAAGGACTACTGGAAAGTGGTGGACCAGTGCTTCATGTGCGACCTGTGCTACATGACCAAGTGCCCCTACACCCCACCGCACGAATGGAACCTGGACTTTCCGCACACCATGTTGCGGGCCAAAGCCATCAAGTTCAAAAAGGGTGAAGTCGGCATGGCCGAAAAGTTGCTGGCCTCGACCGATGTTCACGGCTCTTTTGCCGGTATTCCGATCGTGGTGCAGGCGGTCAACGCCATCAACAAAACCCAGGCGGCCCGCAGCGTGATGGAAAGCGTGGCCGGCGTCGACAAAAACGCTTGGTTGCCCTCGCTGGCGACCCGCAAGTTCCGCTCCAGCGCCCCTGAAGCCAAATCCACCCAAGTGGTTGACGGCGAAAAGACCCCCGGCAAAGTGGCGATTTATGCCACTTGCTACATCAACTACAACGAGCCCGGCATTGGTCACGACCTGCTGAAAATTTTGGACCACAACGACATCCCGTATGTGTTGGTCGAAAAGGAAAAATGCTGCGGTATGCCCAAACTGGAGCTGGGCGATCTGGACTCGGTCAGGGAATCAAAGGACGCCAATATTCCGATATTGGCCAAATACGCCAAAGATGGCTTTGCCCTCATGGCCGCGGTGCCCAGCTGCGCGCTGATGTTCAAACAAGAAATTCCCCTGATGTTCCCCGACTGCAGCGACACCCAATTGGTGAAAAGCGCCATGTGGGACCCGTTTGAATACTTCATGGCCCGCAAACGCGATGGCTTGCTGAAAACCGAATTTCCACAAAAGCTGGGCAACGTGAGCTACCAGATTCCCTGCCATGGCCGGGTCCAGAACATCGGCAAAAAGACCGAAGAAATGCTCAAGATGATCCCGGACACCGAGATCAACACCATCGAGCGCTGCTCCGGGCACGCGGGCACCTATGGCGTCAAAAAAGGCTCTCACGACATGGCCATGAAAATCGGCAAGCCCGTGTTCAAAGCCATGGCCACCATGAAAGACGGCTCCAAACCCGACTTCATCAGTTCGGACTGTCCGTTGGGTGGTCACCACATTGCGCAAGGCTTCGAGGTCAATGGCCTGGGAGCCCCCGAGCTGAACCACCCCCTGACCCTGGTGCGCAAAGCCTACGGCCTCAAATAAGGAAGATTCAAATGCAACTGACCGGAAAAATCACCCCCGAAACCTTGATGTCGCTGGAAGCCTATACCAAGTGGCGCAAAGTTCATAAGCCTGAAGTCATTGCGCACCGCAAGCTGCGCAGCGTGCAACTGGGCGAGCACATCAACGTGCAGTTTGAAAGCGAAACCACCATTCGCTACCAAATCCAAGAGATGTTGCGCATCGAAAAAGTCTTCGAAGAAGAAGGCATCCTGCAAGAGATTGAGGCCTATGCCCCCTTGGTGCCCGATGGCAGCAACTGGAAGGCGACCATGATGATCGAGTACACCGACATCAATGAACGCAAACGCGAGCTGGCCAAACTGATTGGTGTTGAAGACCGCATGTTTGTTGAAGTCGAAGGGCACGGCCGCGTTTACGCCATAGCCGACGAAGACCTGGACCGCGAAACCGCAGAAAAAACCTCAGCCGTGCACTTTGTGCGCTTCGAGCTAAACCCCGCCATGTGCGCGGCCGTGAAAGCCGGTGCTGGCGTCAAGATGGGCTGCGACCACACGCACTACCCCTCCCATGTTGAGATGGCCGCCGAAACCCTGGCCAGTCTGGCTGGGGATTTGAAGTAAGGGGTTGGCAGATTTGCAGTTAGATCGAGCTTCAGCTTCATAACAGGCCGCCCCTGCGGCCGAATGTGTTTCCCCGTGGGAGGCCGCCCCTGCGGCAGAATGTGCCCCCTCTGTGAGAGGCCGCCCCTGCGGCCGAATTTGCTCCCTCTGTGGGAGGCCGCCCCTGCGGCCGAATGGTTGCAGTGGCTCCGACACACATTCGCGAGCAGGGGCTCGCTCCCACAAAGAGTGATACAGGCTTGATTCGTTTGCCGTGGGCAGTGTGTTTCCCTGTGGGCAGAGTGTTTCCCCGTGGGAGGCTGCCCCTGCGGCCGAATGTGCTTCCCCTGTGGGAGGCCGCCCCTGCGGCTGAATGGTTGCAGTGGCTCCGGCACACATTCGCGAGCAGGGGCTCGCTCCCACATGGATTGGGCGTCCTCTCACATGGATTGGCCGTGCTCTCACATCGATTGGGCGTGCCCGAATCAATGGGTCA
>CAMDXR010000245.1 GCA_945877725.1 Limnohabitans sp. Rim8 | reverse complement strand
CGATGACGAAGCCGTTGCGGCGGCCTCGGCAATGGCCTGGGCTTGCAAAGTCGCCGTAACGTCGGGGGCAGCATGGCTTGGAGCGCCGACAAGCGGTTGGGTTTTGCCCGGTTTAATGGCCACACTTTGTGCCGCCGCTGAAATTGCCATCAGCCACAAGGTCAGAAATAAGGACAAGGCACAGGTCAGGTCAGTGCGTGACTTGAACATGAAGAAGCCTCCGTTGTGAGTCTTGAGATTCATGTTGCATTGCGCTCTGCAACGGTGCTGTCCGCGGCGAAAAATAAGCGAACTTCAGCAGGCAAATGCCTTCCGGTCTGAAATGCCCGCTCAATCAGTTGCCAAAAAAAACGGTAGCTCGCACGGTCGTGCAACTGACCTGCATGACTGATGGGGGCCCAATCCGCGGCCTGGGCCGCCAAAATGATGTGGCTGGCCTGGTCAATTTGCGCCTCACTGGGGGCCATGGCCTGCAAAATCGGACGAATTTGATCAGGGTGAATACTCCACATGCGGGTGTAACCCAGCTCGCGGCTGGCTTTTTGAGCCGCCAGGTGGATGGCCTCTGCGTTCTTGAACTCGGTGACCACACAATGCGATGGCACTTTGCCATGCGCATGGCAAGCACTGGCAATTTCAAGCTTGGCACGCAACACCAAGGGGTGCGTGAACTGCCCCTGAATCCCCATGCCGTCAGCAGGGATCGCACCGCCATGGGTCGAAACAAAATCCATCAGGCCAAAACTCAGGGACTGCACACGGGGATGCGCGGCGATCTCAAAGGCACGGTGCACTGCCGCAGGCGACTCGATCAACACATGCAAAGGTAAATCGGCGGCTCCGGCCGCAATGAGGGCGGCTTGCGCGCGGTCTACATCGGCTGCGGATTCAACTTTGGGCACCATGATGTGCCTAAGAACGCGTCCGGCACGCCCGGCAATGCAGGCCATATCGGCATCAAAACTGGGGTGATCCACGGGATGGACCCGCACCGCAATGCGTGCATCGGGCTGAGCAGCTGAAGTAGAAAGGGCCAGCTCAGTGACCCATTCAGCGTGTTCGGCTTCGCCGCCTACAGGCGCACCATCTTCACAGTCCAGCGTGACATCAAAAACGCAAGTGCCGAACTCTTGTGTCATTTCAGCCTGCAACTGCAGGCTTTTGCGCATCCGCGCCTCAACACCGCTGTAGTGATCACAAACCGGTAACTGAACGCTACCGGCTTGGGCCCCCAGCAAAATTTGGCGCGGATGACTCACTGTGGCTTCTCTTTCGAGAATTAGACCAAGTGGGCCACGCCAGCTTGCTCGTCGGTCAACTCTTTCAGGGTCTTGTCAATGCAAGCTTGGCTGAATGCGTCGATTTCCAGGCCTTCGACGATTTTGTATTCGCCGTTTTCACAGGTCACGGGGAAACCAAACATGACGTCTTTTGGAATGCCATACCAGCCTTGCGAAGGAATGCCCATGGTGACCCACTTGCCGTTGGTGCCCAAAGCCCAGTCGCGCATGTGGTCGATGGCGGCGTTGGCCGCAGAAGCAGCCGAAGACAAGCCGCGTGCCTCGATGATGGCCGCACCGCGCTTGCCCACGGTAGGCAAAAATACGTTAGCGTTCCATTCTTGGTCGTTGATCATGGTCTTGACCGACTCGCCTTGGATGGTGGCAAAACGGTAATCGGCGTACATGGTTGGCGAGTGGTTACCCCAAACGCACAATTTTTCAATGTCGGCCACCGCTTTGCCGGTTTTGGCAGCAATTTGGGAGGCTGCACGGTTGTGATCCAAGCGCAACATGGCGGTGAAATTACCGGGCTTCAAGTCAGGCGCAGACTTCATGGCGATGTAGGCGTTGGTGTTGGCAGGGTTGCCAACCACCAGCACCTTGACATTGCGTGAAGCCACCGCGTTCAGGGCCTTACCCTGTGCCGTGAAGATCGCACCGTTGATGGCGAGCAACTCGGCCCGCTCCATGCCGGGGCCACGCGGGCGGGAACCCACCAGCAAAGCGTAATCAACGTCTTTGAAGGCGGTCATGGGGTCGCCATGGGCTTCCATCCCCACCAACAATGGGAATGCGCAGTCCTCCAGTTCCATCATCACGCCCTTGAGCGCCTTTTGGGGGCCTTCAACCGGGACTTCGAGCAATTGCAGGATGACAGGTTGGTCTTTGCCCAACATTTCGCCGGAGGCGATGCGGAACAACAATGCGTAACCAATTTGACCTGCTGCGCCGGTAACGGCAACGCGGACGGGCTTTTTGCTCATGGTGGAAAACTCCAGAAGTGTTGAAAACAAGGGGTTGCAACCCCTGCCCGGCAACTCTTGCCGGCAGGGCTGTCCGATGAACCGGACCCGCGCATCCAGCCCGGTCATTTCGAGCTGGTCGCATGCAAACAGCCTCGAAGTGTACCCTCGAAAACCCTGATTCGTCAATTTGTCTTATGTCTTATATAAGATATGATGGAACACCTGACGTGCAACTGACCCGCACCCCCGGTTTAACCCCATGAACAACAACTCCCCATTGGCAGACAACAGCATTTCCGCGGCTGAGAACTTCGCCACCACACCGGCCTTTAGCCCGCTTTATCAGCAAATCAAAGGTTTGATCTTGCAAAGTTTGCAATCGGGCGAATGGAAACCGGGCGAATCCATCCCCAGTGAGATGGAGTTGGCAGCCCGTTACCGAGTGAGCCAAGGCACGGTCAGAAAAGCCATCGACGAATTGGCCAGCGACAACCTGTTGATCAGGCGGCAAGGCAAGGGCACCTTTGTAGCCACCCACGCCGAACACCATGTGCAATACCGATTCTTAAAACTGGTACCGGACAATGGCAACCTGGACTCTGAGGGCCCTGCACAGAGAGAAATTGTCGACTGCAAGCGCCTGCGGGCCACCGCCGACATTGCCCGTGCGCTGGCCCTGAGAACCGGCGATGCTGTTTTGCAGGTCCGTCGCGTGCTGTCCTTTGCGGGCGTACCCACCATTTTGGAAGACTTGTGGTTGCCAGGAGGCCCATTCAAAGGCCTGACCACCGAGCGTTTGGCCGACTACCATGGCCCCATGTATGCCCTTTTTGAGACTGAATTTGGTGTCCGAATGGTGCGTGCTGAGGAAAAAATCCGCGCCGTGCAGCCGGATCCGACCCAATGCCAACTGCTCCAAATTGCGACAGGCACCCCTTTGCTGAGTGTGGAGCGGGTGGCTTACACCTACAACGACACGCCGATGGAGCTGCGCCGGGGGTTTTACCGCACTGAGCGTCACCACTATCACAACGCTTTGAGCTAAGCAGGTACTGGCTAGCAAGAAAATTCACCTTGCGCCGTTCGTGTGCAATGCTCACGTCAGTTTGCTGCGTTGCAATAGAATCCAACGGCTTGTTATTCAAATTACAACCGAGTTACCTCACCGAAAGTGCCAACATGACTGAACTCGCCAAAAAACGGCCTGAATTCCGCAATATCAATGCCTTGACAGATTTGCCGTCTTACCGCCTGCCAGCGGCTGGGATCGTGTCCATCTTGCACCGCATCAGCGGTTTCCTGATGTTTTTGCTGATGCCCTTCATCATCTGGATGTTTGACAACTCCATCACTTCTGAAATTTCTTTCGCCAAACTCTCAGCGGCCTTCAACATTGGCATTGGCTTTATCCCCGGCTGGTTCATTAAGTTAGTGGCCTTGGCCTTGATCTGGGCCTATTTGCATCACTTCATCGCGGGGCTGCGTCACTTGTACATGGACGTTTGCCACGCCGTCACCAAAGAGTTCGGCAAATCCTCGGCCATCGTCACCTTGGTCCTCAGCATTGGCCTGACTGCCGTGTTGGGCGCCAAAATGTTTGGTCTCTACTGATTAGCCCCTCATAACAATAAAAGGAAACTGACTATGTCGTCTGTTAATTACGGTTCCAAACGTATCGTGACCGGTGCAGGTTATGGCTTTCGGGACTGGCTTGCACAGCGCGTGACCGCCACCCTGATGGCTCTTTTTACAGTGATTTTGCTGGCCCAAGTGATCTTCACCAGCGGTCCGATGGAATACGAAGCCTGGGCTGGAATCTTCGCCTCCCAATGGATGAAGGTACTCACTTTCTCCGTGATCCTTTCCCTGCTTTACCACGTTTGGGTAGGCATGCGTGACATCTGGATGGATTACGTCAAACCTCTGGCGGTGCGCCTGGTTTTGCATGTCTTCACCCTGGTCTGGCTGACCGGTTGTGCGGGCTGGTCGATTCAGGCCCTTTGGCGCCTGTAAAGAACACGTCTCCGAGCTGAAAACACACCAAGATTGAAATCCATGAGCTATACCAAAGATCAAATCACCACCCGCAAGTTTGACGTCGTGATCGTCGGCGCCGGTGGTTCAGGCATGCGTGCCTCACTGCAACTAGCCCGCGCTGGCCTGAACGTGGCCGTTTTGTCCAAAGTCTTCCCCACCCGTTCGCACACCGTGGCGGCGCAGGGGGGTATTGGAGCCTCGCTGGGCAACATGTCCGACGACAATTGGCACTACCATTTTTACGACACCATCAAGGGCTCTGATTGGCTGGGTGACCAAGACGCCATCGAGTTCATGTGCCGCGAAGCCCCCAAGGTGGTTTATGACCTGGAACACATGGGCATGCCCTTCGACCGCAACCCGGACGGCACCATTTACCAGCGCCCCTTTGGTGGCCACACCGCCAACTATGGCGAAAAGCCAGTGCAACGTGCTTGCGCTGCGGCAGACCGCACGGGTCATGCCATGTTGCACACCCTCTACCAGCAAAACGTGGCCGCCAAGACCAGCTTCTTTGTAGAGTGGATGGCGCTTGATTTGATCCGTGATGCCGAAGGCGACGTGGTCGGTGTCACCGCCCTCGAAATGGAAACAGGCGATTTGCACGTTTTGCACGCCAAAACCGTGCTCATGGCCACAGGCGGTGCAGGCCGTATTTATGCCGCATCGACCAATGCCTTCATCAATACCGGCGACGGGTTGGGCATGGCAGCGCGCGCGGGCATCCCCCTTGAAGACATGGAATTCT
>CAMDXR010000244.1 GCA_945877725.1 Limnohabitans sp. Rim8 | reverse complement strand
TGGGGTTTTTTGATTGATAGAATTGTTTTTGGTGTTTTTCTTTTATTTCTGACTGGATGTGCCAGTCAGACACGCCATGCTGTGAACAGCCTTGACCGACAAAACCCTGTTTATCAATCGGAGGTTTGTCAGCAGTCTTTTCAATTGGCCGATTTTCACGATCAGTTGCAAAAGACGCGCATGGTCGGTACGCCGCTTGTTTTTTTGGCTTCGTCGGGGACAGGCGCTTTATTGGCCATGTTGGCTGCAAACATGGGGCTCGATACCTTGGACCGGTTGGATGCATCGCATGTGGTGGTCGTTTGCGATGGACCCGAAACGCTGTCTTTTAATATTTGGGAAAAAGTATTTTTGGGCGCAGGTTTGCAACTGTTTACCAATGGGATCAAATTTGGGGGCAACTGACCACCGCGCCCCGGTGCATCCATTTTTTGACGAAATGGCAAAGCCCAATGAAAGCCCCGCGATGGCCAAGCCTGTTGGCGGGCATTGGCGGCGTAAAATCCCCCCTCAGCCTTTTGCCATTCCACTCAGGCGCGGCCCATGCCGCGCTCTTTAATTTTTAGACACATGGTTCAGATTACTCTCCCCGACGGTTCCTTGCGTGAATTTCCCGGTCCGGTGACCGTGGCCGAGGTGGCGGCCTCGATTGGTGCCGGTTTGGCCAAAGCGGCTTTGGGCGGCAAGGTCAATGGCCAGTTGGTCGATGCCAGCTTCAAAATGGAAAACGATTCCCGTTTGGCCATCGTGACCGCCAAGGACCCCGAGGGTCTGGATTTGATTCGTCACTCCACAGCGCATTTGTTGGCCTATGCCGTCAAATCCTTGTTCCCAGAGGCGCAGGTCACTATTGGTCCGGTGATCGAGAACGGCTTTTATTACGATTTTTCCTATTCCCGGCCTTTCACGCCCGAAGATTTGGTGACCATCGAAAGGCGCATGACCGATTTGGCCAACAAAGACGAGCCCGTGCTGCGCCGGGTTCTGCCGCGGGATGAGGCTGTGGCTTATTTCAAAGACATGGGCGAGCAATACAAGGCCGAAATCATTGCCAGCATTCCTGCCGATCAAGAAGTCAGTCTGTACCGAGAGGGAAATTTTGAGGACCTGTGCCGTGGTCCCCATGTGCCGAGCACGGGCAAACTCAAGCACTTCAAATTGATGAAAGTGGCCGGAGCTTACTGGCGTGGCGACAGTAAAAACGAGATGCTGCAGCGCATTTATGGCACGGCCTGGGCCAGCAAAGACGATTTGCAGCAGTATTTGACCCGCTTAGAAGAGGCTGAAAAGCGCGATCACCGCAAACTGGGCCGTGAACTCGATTTGTTCCACATTGATGAGCACGCCCCGGGTTTGGTTTTTTGGCACCCCAAGGGCTGGACCGTGTGGCAAACCGTGGAGCAGTACATGCGCCAGGTTTATCGGGACAGCGGTTACCAAGAGGTCAAAGGCCCCCAGATTTTGGACAAATCCCTCTGGGAAAAAACCGGTCATTGGGACAAATACCGCGACAACATGTTCACCACGGAGTCCGAGAAGCGGGATTACGCCCTCAAGCCCATGAACTGTCCCGGGCACATCCTGATTTTCAAACAGGGGATCAAGAGCTACCGTGATCTGCCTCTGCGTTACGGAGAGTTTGGCCAGTGCCATCGCAATGAGCCCTCGGGCGGGCTGCACGGCATCATGCGGGTGCGTGGTTTCACCCAGGACGATGGCCATATTTTTTGCACCGAGAACCAAATCCTGCCCGAGTGCGATACCTTCACCAAGGTGCTCAAGAAGGTTTACGCTGATTTTGGCTTCACCAACATCTTGTACAAGGTGTCCACCCGGCCCGCTGCGCGGATTGGTTCGGATGAGCTGTGGGACAAAGCCGAAAAGGCCCTGATGGACAGCTTGCGGCATTCGGGCTGCGAGTTTGTGATTTCCGAAGGGGATGGTGCTTTCTACGGGCCCAAAATTGAATACACCCTCAAGGACGCGATTGGCCGTGAGTGGCAGTGCGGCACGATTCAGGTGGACTTCAATTTGTCGGAGCGCCTGGATGCCGAATATGTGGCCGAAGACGGGACCCGGCAACGCCCGGTGATCTTGCACCGCGCCATCGTGGGCAGCATGGAGCGTTTCATCGGTATTTTGGTCGAACAACACGCCGGAGCCTTGCCCACTTGGTTGTCACCTGTCCAGGTGTCTGTGCTCAACATCACCGATTCGCAGTCGGATTACTGTCGCGAAATCGCTGCAAAACTGCAAAAATCAGTGTCAAATCAAGGCCTTAGGGTCGATTTGGACCTTCGTAACGAGAAAATCACGTATAAAATACGCGAGCATTCGTTGCAAAAGCTGCCCTATATCCTCGTCGCAGGCGACAAGGAAAAGGCAGCAGGTACCGTCGCAGTGCGCGCCCGGGGTAACAAAGACCTCGGTGTGATGTCGATCGATGCGTTCATAGAACTCATTGCTGCCGACATTGCTTCTAAAGCCTGAAGGTGAGTTTCGCCACAAGCTTTGGCCCGTGGGCACAAAGACGGATGGGCTGCATTTCGCAGTTTTGTTCCGTAAAGGATTGAGTCATCGCTACCGAATTTCGTGATCGTCGCCAACGCGAAGAACGTAAACACCGTTTGAACCGTGAAATCATGGCCCCTGAGGTTCGTGTTTCCGGCCCTGAAAATGAGCCCATGGGCATTTTGTCTTTGGCCGAAGCCTTGCGCTTGGCAGGTGAGATGGATGTGGATCTGGTGGAAATTGCCGCTACGGCCACACCGCCAGTTTGCCGTTTGATGGATTACGGCAAATTCAAATACCAAGAGCAAAAGCGTGCGGCAGAAGCCAAAGCCAAGCAAACGGTCATTGACATCAAGGAAGTCAAATTCCGCCCCGGTACCGACGATGGTGACTACAACATCAAAATGCGCAACATTCGCCGGTTTTTGGCGGATGGTGACAAATGCAAGATTACTTTGCGTTTTCGGGGCCGCGAAATTACCCACCAAGAGTTGGGTATCGATTTGCTGAACCGGATTCGTGACGAATTGGCCGATACGATCATCGTTGAGCAGTTTCCAAAACTGGAAGGTCGTCAGATGATCATGATGATCGCGCCAGGTCGTAAAAAGCCAACAGGCAAGGCTGCAGATGCTGCAGCCCCAGCCGAATCGGCTTAAAAGGAGTTTGATCTGCCTTCGGGTAGGTCAGATCAAAAGCCTCTTTCGGGGGGCTTTTGTTAAAAGTGGCTCGGGGCCAACAAGGCTGCAAAGTTTTTGCAGACGCCTCACGAGCACAATTAAAGGAGCATTGATATGCCCAAGATGAAGACCAAAAGCAGTGCTAAAAAGCGCTTCCGTGTTCGTCCAGGTGGAACCGTTAAACGCGGCCAAGCCTTCAAACGTCACATCCTGACCAAGAAGACCACCAAAAACAAGCGTCACCTTCGCGGTGCGGTGTCTGTGCATGAGACCAATATGGGTCACATCGCTCAAATGCTGCCCATGGCTGGCCTGTAATAACTGACGAACAAGGAGAATAAATATGCCTCGCGTTAAACGTGGTGTAACGGCACGCGCCCGTCACAAGAAAGTTCTGGCCCTTGCAAAAGGTTTCCGCGGTCGCCGCGGTAATGTCTTCCGGATTGCTAAACAAGCGGTCATGAAGGCCGGCCAATACGCCTACCGTGACCGCCGCACCAAAAAGCGTGTGTTCCGTCAGTTGTGGATTGCCCGTATCAACGCCGCTGCGCGTGAATGCGGTCTGACCTACAGCCAGTTCGCCAACGGCCTGAAAAAGGCTGCCATTGAAATCGACCGTAAGATGCTGGCGGATATCGCTGTGCACGACAAGGCCGCTTTCGCTGGTATCGTGAACCAAGTCAAAGCCACATTGGCCGCTGCTTGATTTCACGGGTACCATGAACTTGTAGTTTTTTCTGCCGGTTCATGCATTGCCAGCCCATCAAAGGGGTTGAGGCTCACAAAAGCTTCAATCCCTTTTTTATTCTGTAACCCACCGATTAGCAAACCATGAACGAGTTGGACACCCTGGTCGAATCTGCCCGCCAGAGTTTTATGCAGGCACTGACACCTGCTGACCTCGAAAACGCCAAAGCCCTGTATTTGGGCAAAGCCGGTCGCATCACCGAACTGATGAAGGGCATGGCCGCCTTGAGCGTGGAAGACAAAAAAACCCGTGGTGCGGCCATCAATTTGGCCAAACAAGCCATTGAGGCTTCACTCAACGATCGTCGTCAGGGTTTGGCCGATGCCGAGTTGCAAGCCCAGCTCAAAGCCGAGGCTTTGGATGTGAGTTTGCCGGGCCGCAGCGCAGGGCAGGGCGGTTTGCACCCCGTGTCGCTCACCCTTGAGCGGATTGAAAACATATTTGGCTCCATGGGCTTTGAAGTGGCCCAGGGCCCCGAGATCGAGACCGACTGGTTCAACTTCACCGCGCTCAACACGCCTGAAGACCATCCGGCCCGCTCCATGCACGACACCTTCTATGTGGAAGGGGGGCATTTGCTGCGCACGCACACCAGCCCCATGCAAATTCGCCACGCGGTGCAACACGTTAAACGTTATCGCCACCAATTGGACGCGGGTCAGGGCATGCCCGAGATTCGTGTCATTGCGCCCGGCCGCACTTACCGGGTGGACAGCGATGCCACCCATTCGCCCATGTTTCACCAGTGCGAGGGCCTCTGGATCGGCGAAAACGTGAGTTTCAAGGACCTGAAAGTCGTTTTCACCGATTTTTGCCGCACATTTTTCGAAAGCGATGATTTGGTGCTGCGCTTCCGCCCAAGCTTTTTCCCTTTTACCGAACCCAGTGCCGAAGTCGATATCCAGTTCCAGACCGGACCTTTGGCCGGTCGTTGGCTTGAGGTGGCAGGTTCGGGCCAAGTGCACCCCAATGTGGTTCGCAACATGGGCCTCGACCCCGAACAGTTCATCGGTTTTGCCTTTGGCATGGGCCCCGACCGGTTGACGATGTTGCGCTACGGCGTCAACGATTTGCGCCTTTTCTTTGATGGCGACGT
>CAMDXR010000243.1 GCA_945877725.1 Limnohabitans sp. Rim8 | reverse complement strand
CTGAAGATTCCGACCGGAGAATCCGGCGCGCAGGCCTTGCTGAAAGACTTTTTAAGCCGAATAGACCAGTACGAAGACACCCGCAACTTCCCGGCCGTCAAAGGCCCTAGCTATTTAAGTGTGCATTTGCGCTTTGGCACCGTGTCCATTCGCCAATTGGCCCGTGAGGCCCATCCGCGCATGCTGGCCGGCAGCACGGGGGCCAGCGTGTGGTTGTCCGAGCTGATCTGGCGCGACTTTTATGTGCAAGTGCTGCACAACTTTGCCCATGTGGGCCACGGCCAAAGCTTTAAACCAGACTACGACGCCATCCGCTGGGAGCATGGCCCCCATGCCCACAAACTGTTTGACTCTTGGTGCCAGGCCCGAACCGGCTACCCCTTGGTGGACGCGGCCATGCGCCAAATTAACCAAACCGGGTACATGCACAACCGCCTGCGCATGGTGGTGGCGAGTTTTTTGGTGAAAGACTTGGGCATCGACTGGCGCTGGGGTGAACGCTACTTTGCCGAGCAACTGAACGACTTTGACCTTTCGGCCAACAACGGGGGCTGGCAATGGGCCAGTTCCAGCGGCTGTGACGCACAGCCTTACTTCCGCATCTTCAACCCGATCAGCCAAAGCGAAAAATTTGACCCCGAGGGCAAATTCATCCGCCGTTACATGCCCGAATTGGCAGATTTACCCACCAAAGCCCTGCACGCCCCCTGGCTGGCCAAACCCCTAGAACTGCAAGCAGCGGGGGTGGTCATTGGCAAAACCTACCCCGCCCCAGTGGTCGACCACGCCGAGGCCCGCGACAAAACTTTGGCCCGATACGCCGTGGTCAAGAAAAAGCCGTCTGAATGAAGACAGACGGCTTTGGGGGCCCTTTGGGGGTACTTTGGAGGCCCTTTGGGGGCGGATCAGATCAGATGGCGACCATTTCAAAGTCTTCTTTGCGGGCCGCGCACTCGGGACAAGTCCAGTTCATGGGCACGTCCTCCCATTTGGTGCCGGGCGCAATGCCGTGCTCGGGGTCGCCGGTGGCTTCGTCGTATATCCAGCCGCAAATCAGGCACATCCAGGTTTTGTGTTCCATCACAGTATCGCAATCAGAGAGTCGAATAGAATGATTTGATTGTATCGGTCCGCTCATCGCGTTCTACCGAAAACTGTCTGAAGACCCTGCCATTCGACTTTTAATGACCGATTCCAGCCCCGAAAATCCCAACATCGAAACCACCGCCGCCGAAGAAGAATCGGCCAGTTTGGCTTGTGTGCTGTCCTTCAATGCCAACGACCCCAGTGGCGCGGGCGGCCTCAGTTGCGACGCCGTGGCCATGGCCTCTGTCGGGGCGCACTGCTTGCCCATCTGCACCGGCGCTTATGTGCGCGACACCACCAGCATCACCGACTTTTACCCCTTGGACGAAGAAGCCGTCAACGACCAAGCCCGGGCCGTGGCCGAAGACGTGCCGGTGCAAGTCATCAAGGTCGGTTTTGTAGGCACTCCAGAAAGCCTGGCCACGATTGCCGCGCTGGCCGACGATTACGACGGTGTGCCCGTGGTGGCCTACATGCCCAACTTGTCGTGGTGGGAAGACGAAAAGATCGACGCTTATTTGGACGCTTTCAGGGAACTGCTGCTGCCCCAAACCAGTGTTTTGGTGGGGCATCACAGCACCTTGCGCCGCTGGCTGTTGCCCGAGTGGACAGGCGAACGCAACCCCGGACCGCGTGACATTGCCAAAGCCGCCTCGGAGCTGGGCGTGCCCTTCACCCTGGTCACAGGCTTGCCACTGCCCGAACAACACATCGACAACGCGCTGGCTTCGCCCGAAACCGTGATTGCCCACGAAAAATTCGAACGCATCGAAGCCATTTTTGCGGGCGCGGGCGATACCCTGACGGCCGCCTTGGCCGCCCTGCTGGCCACGGGCATGGACCTGCCCGAGGCCGCCAGCGAGGCCCTGCACTACCTGGACCGCTGCCTGGACGAAGGCTTTCGCCCCGGCATGGGCCAAGTCATCCCGGACCGGCTGTTTTGGGCACTGCCCGAAGACGAAACCACCGACGATGACGACGAAGGCCCGGAAGTTCACCCCGGCAGCGACTACTTTGAAGTGCCCTTTAACGAAACCAAACACTAAAGCCCGAGACCCCAAGCCATGACCGATCGCAACCAAGTCCTGTTTGACCGCGCCGCCCAAGTCATCCCCGGAGGCGTTAATTCCCCCGTGCGTGCTTTCAGGGCCGTAGGCGGCACACCCCGCTTTGTGCAGCGTGCCCAAGGCGCGTATTTTTGGGATGCCAACGGGCAAAAATACATCGACTACATCGGCTCGTGGGGCCCCATGATCTTGGGCCATGGGCACCCGGCCGTGCTCGAAGCCGTGCAAAAAGCGGCCCTCGACGGCTTTTCTTTTGGTGCCCCCACCGAACGCGAGATCGAGCTGGCCGAAGCCATCCTGAAGCACGTCCCCTCTATGGAAATGGTGCGCCTGGTCAGCTCGGGCACCGAAGCGGGCATGAGCGCATTGCGCCTGGCCCGAGGTGCCACGGGCCGCAGCAAATTCATCAAGTTTGAAGGTTGCTACCACGGCCACGCCGACGCCCTGCTGGTCAAAGCCGGTTCGGGCCTGGCCACCTTTGGCAACCCCACCAGCGCCGGTGTGCCGCCCGAAGTGGTGCGCGACACCTTGGTGCTCGAGTACAACAACATCGCCGCCATTGAAGAAGCCTTTGCCCTGCATGGCAAAGACCTGGCCTGCGTGATGATCGAACCTATTGCGGGCAACATGAACTTTGTACGGGCCAGCGTGCCCTTTATGAAACGCTGCCGCGAGTTGTGCACCCAACACGGCGCCTTGCTGGTGTTTGACGAAGTCATGTCCGGCTTTCGTGTGGCCCTAGGCAGCGCGCAAAGTGTCTATGCCGGACTGATCCCCGGCTTCAAGCCTGACATGACCGTGCTGGGCAAAGTGATTGGGGGCGGCATGCCGCTGGCCGCTTTTGGTGGCCCCCGCGAGATCATGTCCAAGTTAGCGCCCACTGGCCCGGTTTACCAAGCAGGCACGCTGAGCGGCAACCCGGTTGCCACCGCTTGCGGCTTGGCCACCCTGACCGAAATCGCCAAACCCGGCTTCTGGGAGGCTTTGAGCGCGCGCACCCAAAGCTTGGTCGATGGCCTGAAAGGCGCTGCCGCAGGTGCGGGTGTGCCCTTCAGTGCAGACTGCCAAGGCGGCATGTTCGGCTTCTTTTTGTTGCCCGAATTGCCGCAAAACTACGCCAAAGTCATGACCAGCGACAGCCCCAAATTCAACAAACTGTTTCATGGCTTGCTGGACGGTGGTGTCTACATTGCCCCCGCACTTTACGAAGCCGGTTTTGTAAGCGCTGCCCACACCGAAGCCGACATCGCTGAGACCGTGCGCGTGGCCAGCAACGTGTTCAAGTCTCTTTAAAGCAAAACCAGGTCACACCATGAAGCGCATCTTTCTGAAAATAAGCGCTTCGTGCGTACTGGCCTCTCTGGGCAGTAGTGCCCTGGCCCAATTTGAAGCCAATCGCCTGTGGCTCAACGCCGGGTTTTACTCCGCCCACTTTGACAGCAACAAAGGCTTGCGCAACGCCAACCCCGGTTTCGGCATCGAATACAAGCTGAACCCGGACTGGTCGGCCACTGCCGGGCGCTTCATCAACAGCAACAACGCCAACTCCAGTTATGTGGGTGCCTACTACCAACCCTGGACCTTGTATGGTGCCAAACTGGGCGTGGTCGGTGGCGCATTTAACGGCTACCCCAATGCCTTTAATGGCGGCTGGTTCCCGGCCATCATCCCCACTGCCAGTTGGGAAGGCGAACGCTTTGGCCTGAACGTGGCCCTGGTGCCCCCCCTGAAAGACAGGCTGTACGGTGCGGTCAGCTTTCAGCTCAAATACCGGCTTCAGTCAAACCCCTGAAGGGTGTCGGTTGGCACATTTGATTCGGCTGACAGGGTTAGAGCGACGGTACGGGCATTTGGCCTCATTCCCCCGTCAAGACCAAACAACGCGCCAGCCCGAAACGCTCAAAATCCCGGTCAAACGTGACCATGCGCAAACCGGCACTTTGCGCCGTTGCCGCCAAACAAATATCGGTCCACAAACGTGCGGGCTGCGCTGAACCTGCTTGATTTAACAACTGCTCTAGGGTGTCATCCAGCGCAGCAGAATCCGCCAACAAGCCTACCTCGGGGGTTGCCAGCCACTGGCGGTAAATGGCCAGCGCCTGATTAAGGCTCAAGACAGCAGCCCCCATCAGTTTGGGCTGAGATAAAAGCCTGACCAAACTCACCATGGTGGTCCGGCAAAACCAAAGCGGGGTGCCCGAGTCGCAAACCGATTGCCAATACCGTGATGCAGCTTCGTGAAAAGGGTGCTGGGTATGAGACAAGGCCAACCAAACATTGACATCGGGCAAATCACCCGACGCCAAAGGCCAAGGGGCAGAAGCCTCAGCGACGCGCCATGAAACGGCGGGCTCGCTCATTTTCATCCTCCTGCACCAGCTCATCCAGATCGGCATTGCTCATCTGGCCCACAGGCAAAGACAACGGCACGTCCGACACGATCAAGGGCCGCGATTGCAAGCGCTTTTGTGGGTCAGATGTTTCGCGGGCATTCAAGCCGCGCTCGACCAACTCCAACACCAGGTCGCGAAGGGTTCTGCCCTCCAAAGCCGCCCGGGTTTTGAGGTGTTTAAAAAGCGGATCAGGGAAATCCAAAGAAGTTCGCATATTTGCATTTTTGCATGAATGCATAGTAATGCGCAAGTTTTTTGCTAAAGGTGTACCTTGGGAAATTTTGACTGCAAACTGCAGGCCAAATATCAAATCGGTAAACCCGCCATCTGCTTGACCTCGCGCAACACCACAATGGAGCGAACATGCGCCACTGCTGGCAATGACAACAGCACCCGCTTCAAAAACATCTCGTACTCCGCCATTTCAGAGGTCATGACCATGAGCACGTAATCTGAGGCGCCCGTGGTGGCATAACAACTTAGAACTTGAGGCGCTGCCTCGACGGT
>CAMDXR010000242.1 GCA_945877725.1 Limnohabitans sp. Rim8 | reverse complement strand
AAGCTGAATCGCAACTCTTCATTGTCGCGATACCGACCTTCAACATTGCCAAACTTGGCAAAGCTTGAGTTACTCGGGGCTTCTAATTTCCGCGCAAATTGATCGCGTTTGGCACGCCACTCAGCATCGTTGCCATTGACCCAAAGGTAAACGATGTCAATCGCAGTGCTAGCGTGTTTTGATGGTTGATGCAAAATGAAATAGTTGGATCACAAATGGGCATTAAACCACTTTTTGCAAACATTGCTCGAGGGTAACTTCGATACGTTTTAACTTGGTTTGATCTGTTTGATTTGTTGAGACAGATAAGATCTGCAACAATGGCTTGATTGAGACAATCAATTCATGCTCTTTCAGAAGCATCGCCATGGGCACACAAGTGGAAATGGCGCGTATCAAAATATTCCTATGGAACTTAGACATCTGCGCTACTTTGTAGCCGTCGCCGAAGAGGAGCACATCACACGTGCTGCGGCCCGTTTGCGCATGCAACAGCCACCGCTGAGTCAGCAAATTAAGGCGCTTGAGCTTGAGCTGGGTGTGACCTTGTTCAATCGTGTTGGCAAGCGGGTTGTGTTGAATGGTGCAGGCAAGCTTTTTTTAAGCGAAGCACGTGAAATCCTCACGCATGCAGACAACGCCATCAAACGGGTCCAGCGCTTTGACTTGGGGGAAGAAGGGCGGATGCGAATTGGTTACACCAGCTCCGCATCACTGCACGAGCTGACACCCAAAATCATCCGTGCCTTTCGGGCCGCCCATACCCTGATATCGCTGGAGATTGAAGAGGGCGCCGCGCATGACTTATTGTGCGCCGTTGAAGAAGAGCGTATTGACGCGGCTTTTGTGCGCTCGCCAGTGACTCAATACGCTACCCTGGAATGCATCAGCCTGAACCAAGAAAACATGGTCGTTGCTCTGCCTGTGCAACACCCTTTGGCGTCTTCTCCGGGCATCGGTATAGATTTAGCGACGCTGAAAGACGAGTCCTTTATTTTGTATCGCCAGGTCAACGGCTCGGGTATCAAAGAGAGCTTTATCAACTGCTGCCGAGAGGCGGGTTTTGAGCCTAATGCGGTGCAAGAGGTGCACCGCATCATGGCGGCGATTCAGTTGGTGGCGGCCGGCATGGGCATTTCGGTGGTGCCGCAATCGCTCAATGCCATCCAGCCGAAAAGCGTCGTTTATCGGCCCTTTGACCCGCCTACCGCAGTCACGGTGCCGCTGAATTTGGCCTACAGGCGTCATGTTGATGCGCAAGCGATCAAGCGTTTTGTAGCGCTCTCGCAGTCCTTGGCCAAAACACTGTCCGCCCCAGACGCCTGAAGCACCTGAACTGTTTTTAATCTCTAACACCAAAACCTAAATTAATACTTAAAAAGTCTGACTATCCCTTATTATTTATATTTTGATTTGTTTTTTATATCCATTAATATGAATACTTCGATGCTAGCGCAAGGTTGAAGCCGACGAGCAAGTCGCTGCGTCCTTCTCCTGGTTTTGCAACTTGCTAATTTTGGATAAAAAACATGATTAAAGACACAGATGTAATGATTGTGGGCGGTGGAATTGGTGGACTGGTGTTGGCTTTAAGCCTGCACCAAATCGGCGTGAACTGCCGTGTTTATGAGGGCGTATCAGAACTCAAGCCTCTCGGCGCAGGGATCAATTTGCTGCCTCACGCTGTACGCGAACTCGACGAGTTGGGCCTGCTACCCGCTTTGGATGCGGTTGGCATCCGAACCAAGGACGCGTCGTACTTCAATCATCACGGCCAACTCATTTACCGCGAAGTCGCAGGGACTGCCGCTGGTTATGCTTGGCCACAGTTCTCGATTCATCGCGGTGATCTGCAAATGCTCTTGTACAAAGCTGTTTTGGAGCGCCTCGGACCAGACAGCGTGGTCACGGGCCACAAGTTCACCTTGGTCTCGCAAGACCATGACGGAGTCACAGCCTATTTCAACGATCATGAAGGCAATGCATTGCCCAAGGTTCGGGCCAATGTCATGGTTGGCTGTGACGGCGTCAGCTCCACTGTGCGCAAGCAGTTTTATCCTGAAGAAGGCGACCCTGTTTATTCTGGCCTCACTGTCTGGCGTGGCGTCACCTCGCACAAGCCTTTCCTCAGCGGCGCAGACACCATTCGCGCAGGCTGGATGACCGTGGGCAAATTGATGGTCTACCCCATCCGTGACAACATCGATGCAGAAGGTAACCAGCTGATGAACTGGGTTGCAACACTGCAGCGTCCCAAGCCCACCAGCTATGACTGGAATGGCCAAGCCAAGCTCGAAGACTTCTTTGAGCCCTACTCCAAATGGCAGTTTGACTGGCTGGATGTGCCTGCAATGCTGCAAAAGACCGAGCGGTACATGGTCTACCCCATGGTTGACCGAGACCCAGTGTCGACATGGACCTTTGGGCGGGTCACCTTGTTGGGCGATGCTGCTCACCCGATGTACCCACGCGGCTCTAACGGCGCCGGCCAGTCAATTTTGGACGCGCGCTACATGGCCGGTTGTTTCAAGCGCAGTGGCGTCAACGCAGATGCCTTGCAAGACTACGACAAGGAGCGCGTTGCGGCTACCGGCAAAGTGGTTTTGATGAACCGCGCCAACCCACCAGACACCGTGTTGCGCGTGGTCTATGAGCGCACCGGCGGCAAGCGCTTCAATAAGATTGAGGATGTCATTTCAAACACTGAGCTACAAGAAATTTTAGACAACTACAAAGCAGTTGCTGGATTTCAAATCAAGGAACTGGCCAAGCGTCCGTCCATGGTCTGACCCTTACTAAAAAAAATAAAGGATACAAAAATGAAGCTTCCAGGATTGATTGTTCCCCCGCTCACGCCCTTCACTGCAGATTTGAAGGTTGATGAAAAAGCACTTCAAGCCGGCGTGAATTACGTTGTTGAGGATTGCAATGCCGCCATGGTGATTGCCGCCGGTGTTGAGGCGCAGGAATACCACTACCTGACAATGGAAGAGCGCAAAAACCTGATTGCCAAAACGCTCGAATTCGTCGATGGTCGTTGCCCTGTTGCCGTAGGGATTTCGCACCCTTCCTTCAAGATCGCAATTGAGTTGGCGCATTACGCTGAAAAAATCGGCGCCGAAGCAGTTCAATTGTTGGCCCCGTTGCGCCCTTTTGGTGGCGAACCCACCCAAGGCGAACTGATCGCCTACTTCGAGGCGGTCTCGCGCGAAAGTCATTTGCCCATGGTGCTGTATCTGAACCCAGGCCCTGGCGCCAATGTGTCTATTCCAGCCACCATCGAGCTGTCGCAATTGGAGCGCGTGAAATACGTCAAAGAAAGCTCTCGCGACCTGTCGCGTGTCTCGCGCTTGATCTCAGAGATTGAGTTGAGTGGTCGCGCCAAGTACTTCACAACCATGCAAATGCTGCTCATCACCTTGCAGTTGGGCGGCTCTGGCATCACCCTGCCGCCACCCGCGGCGATGCTGGCCAACAAGGTGATCAAGGCTTTCGTGGCAGGCGATATGCAGGAAGCGGCGCGACTTCAGTTGCAGTTTGCCTTGTTCCCAGCACGCTGGATGCACAATGGCCTAACGCCAACGATGAAGGCCGCAATGAAGATCCTCAACATCCCCGCCGGCGATCCCTACCCACCCTTCCCGCCTATCCGCGGTGAGGAACTGAAGGCACTAGAGATTTATTTGAAAACTACAGATCTGATGCCTAAGCACTAGGCAAAAGGGTATCCCACAAGAGATTGGCTCAGTACTCACTCAAGTCAGCGACACTCAAAATAAATGGAGACAAACAACATGACTTTCATTTTCAATACCCTGCGGTCTTTGACCGCATTGACTCTGGCAGCATTCACGGCCGTTGCCATAGCACAGACCAACTACCCAAGCCGGCCCATCAAAATTGTGGTTCCTTATGCGGCAGGTGGTGGCGCTGATCAAGTCACCCGGCTGATGGGCTTGCGGCTTGCAGACCGCCTTAAGCAGTCGGTGGTGATTGACAACCGCGGCGGCGGCAGCAACACCATCGGCATGGCCATGGTGGCCAAAGCACCGGCCGACGGTTACACCCTTGGCCTGGTCACGCCAACGTTCTTGATGACCCAGTCGATGATGAAAAACCATCCTTACGACATCATCAAGGACTTCTCTGCGGTCGCCATGTTTGGTGACGCGCCGCTCTTTTTTGTGATCCCCTCGAGCTTGCCAGCCAATAATATGAAGGAGTTCTTGCAATATGCCAAGGCTCGTCAAGGTCAGCTCAATTGGGCCTCGGGTGGTACTACATCGACCCAAGGTTTGGCGGGCTTGATGTTCAGTTCCGCCGCTGGCCTGAAAACCACGCAAATTCAATACAAAGGTAGCTCGCAAGGCATGACCGACTTACTCGCTGGCCGCGTGCAGTTTATGTTCAACCCCTTGCCATCGGTCATTGCACACACCAAAAGTGGTGCCCTCAAAATCCTCGGTGTAGCCAGTGCTGAGCGCTTGTCAGCATACCCAGAGATTCCTGCTATTGCGGATACCGTGCCAGGCTTTAGCACTGCGGGTTGGTTTGCGCTAGTGGCACCAGCTGGGACACCAAAGGAGATCATTGACAGGCTGAACCGTGAAATCAATGACATCATCAAAACGCCCGAGGTACGGGCCAGCATGATTGAAAGCGGCCTTGAGCCTAAGACCATGAGCCCAGCCGAGTTCGAAAAGATGATGAGCGTTGACTTTGCCAAGTACACCAAAATCTTTGCTGAAGCTGGCGTCACGCCGCAATAAGGGTTGCTTCACATCGCAACCGCAAAATTTTTAATCGATCACTGAAGCCCTTTTTTTTAATCAACCTAACCAATAGGAGAGCTCATGCTCACCATCAAACGATTGTCTTTTGAAGAAGCCAACATTTTGCTTGCGGGTGCCGCCGCGAAGGCAACTGAAATGAACGTCCCTATGTGCACCGCTGTAACTGACGAGTCTGGCCATTTAATCAAATTTGACCGCATGGATGGCGGCAAGGTCAGCAGTATTTCGATTGCCATCGACAAAGCTTTTACCGGTGCAACGGCTCGAAAAGGTACACACGTTTACAACGAACTTTGCCAACCTGGCAAGCCCACCTTCGG
>CAMDXR010000241.1 GCA_945877725.1 Limnohabitans sp. Rim8 | reverse complement strand
CCCCGACAGACCTGATGTCGGAGCCGCCTTTGCGCAAGCCCCTCATTGTGATTGGCGCAGGCCCCGTGGGGCTGGCTGCCGCCATAGATGCCCGCTTGCAGGGGCTGGATGTGCTGGTGCTGGACGATGACAAAACCGTTTCGGTGGGTTCGCGCGCGGTTTGTTATGCCAAGCGTTCGCTCGAAATTCTGGACCGCCTGGGCATTGCCGATCAGGCGTGCGAGTTGGGGGTGAGCTGGAACATTGGCCGCACTTTTCTGGAGCAAGAAGAGGTTTACCAGTTCAACCTGGTGCCCGATGCGGGTCACAAGCGCCCCGGCATGATCAATTTGCAGCAGTACCACGTTGAGGAAATGCTGATTGCGCGCGCCCAAGAGTTGGGGGCCGATCTGCGTTGGCAGCACAAGGTGGTGGCCGTGACGCCCGGTGCTGACCACGCCAAGCTGACCGTGGAGACGCCCGATGGCCGCTTCGATATTGAGGCCGATTGGCTGGTGGTGGCCGATGGGGCGCGCAGCCCAATCCGCCGCCATTTGGGACTGGACATTGAGGGGCGCGTTTTTCAAGACCGCTTTTTGATCGCCGACGTGATCATGAAGGCCGATTACCCTGCCGAGCGTTGGTTTTGGTTTGATCCGCCATTTCACCCCAAACAAAGCGTGCTGTTGCACAAGCAAAGCAACAACGTCTGGCGCATTGATTTTCAGTTGGGCTGGGACGCCGACCCTGAAGAAGAAAAGAAACCCGAAAAGGTCATCCCCCGATTGCAAGCCATGTTGGGCGATGAGAGGCCGTTTGAGCTGGAGTGGGTCAGTATTTACACCTTTCAGTGCCGCCGGATGACCGATTTCAGGCACGGCCGGGTGTTGTTCGCGGGCGATGCGGCGCACCAGGTTTCACCCTTTGGCGCACGCGGAGCCAACTCGGGTTTTCAGGATGCCGACGACCTGATGTGGAAACTGGGCTTGGTCATCAAGGGCCAGGCGCCCGACACCTTGCTCGATACCTACGCGCAAGACCGCCAGTTTGCGGCCGACGAGAACATCATGAACTCGACGCGTTCGACCGATTTCATCACCCCCAAGAGCCGCACCAGCCGCACCTTCCGCAACGCCGTGCTGGCGCTGGCCAAGCACCACCCGTTTGCGCGCAAGTTGGTTAATTCGGGGCGTTTGTCGGTGCCTTCGTTCTTGACCACCTCGCTGTTGAACACCCCAGACGACGATGCTTTCGACGGCCAAATGGTGCCCGGCGCACCCATGGACGACGCGCCCGTGCAGCTGAGTCAAGCAGGGGCAGAGCAAGGCCAGTTGCAGGAAGCGTGGTTGCTCGATCAAGTGGGCAAAGGCTTTCAGTGTTTGTTGTTTGTCAAGTCAGCGCCCTCGGCAGACAGTTTGGCTGCCTTGCAACGATTGCAGCAGGGCAGCGTGCCGGTGAACACGCTGATCGTGTCTGAGCTGGCGCTGCAGGTGCCCGGCTTTAAGGTGTTGGTGGACCACCAAGGCTGGATGGCACGACGCTACGACGCGCAGCCCGGCACCGTTTATTTGCTGCGCCCCGACCAACATGTGGTGGCCCGCTGGCGGCAACTCGATGCCCACAAGTTGCAAGCCGCCTTGGACCGTGCCGTGGGCAAATATGACCCCACTTGCGCAGTGACCTGACGCCCCTGCTCCCAAACCTTTCCAAGAGAATTGCCATGAACACAGTGCTAAAAACTGAGCCAAATTTTCAAGAAACCGGGCGTCGGTTTTTCCGGGATTTTTCACCCGGTGATGAGTTTTATGAAAACCTGATCGATGCCCACAACGGTTTGAGCGACGAGCAAAGCGAGGCCCTCAATGCTCGGTTGATTTTGCTGTTGGCCAACCACATTGGCGATCTGCAAGTGCTGCGCGAGGCCTTGCAAGCTGCCCGCGAAACCGCCTAAAACCCCGACCTTTTATTTGGATGCAGACGAAGCCTGCAGTCTTGAACCATCGAACAACCGCCCCTGGAGAACCCTTCATGAAAATCAACAAAATTCACCACGTCGCCTACCGCTGCAAAGACGCCAAAGCCACTGTGGACTGGTACGTGAAAAACCTGAACATGGACTTTGTGTTGGCCATTGCCGAAGATCTGGTGCCCTCTACCAAGGCCCCCGATCCGTACATGCACGTTTTTTTGGACGCAGGTGGGGGCAATGTGTTGGCGTTTTTTGAGCTGCCCAACTCGCCCGACATGGGCCGCGACACCAACACGCCGGAGTGGGTGCAGCACATCGCCTTCAAGGTGGACAGCCTGCAAGCACTGGAAGAAGCCAAAGCGCGTTTGCAGGCCAACGGCGTGGACGTGCTGGGGCCAACCAATCACACCATCTTTAAAAGCATTTACTTTTTTGACCCCAACGGGCACCGCTTGGAATTGGCCGCCGATGTCGGCACGCCCGAGATGTACGCCAAACTCGACGACTGCAAATGGGACATGCTCAACGAGTGGGCCCAAACCAAACGCGCCCCCAAACACGCCGCCTGGATGCACGACCAAGAGATGAGCCACTGAAGTCTTCCCGCATACATCAGTCACGCCTAGCTTTTCAGTTGTCATGCCCGGCATTTCAACAACCAAATCCAGCTTCCCATCTGTCATGCCCGGATTGACCGGGCATCCATCGCCGCCGAAGGCATGGACCCCCGATCAGGTCGGGGGTGACAATGGTTAGTTCGGGGGTGACAATGGTTAGTTCGGGGGTGACAGTGGTTAGGTTGGGGGTGACAGTGGTTAGTTTGGGGGTGACAGTGGTTAGGTTGGGGATGACAAATTTTGAGGGGTGACGGTAACCTAAGAAGCGGGTCAGCGTTTGTGTAGCAACCACTGCGCCAGCGTGGCCAGCAGGGCAAAGCCCAGCATCATCCAGCCCAGATTGACTGCGCCGTGGTGCGGCACCAAGCCCACCAGATAGCCTCCGGCGGCGCCGGTCAGTTGTTGCATGAGCCCGGCCACAGCGGCAGCTGATCCGGCCAGTGCAGGCACCACGCCCACGGTGCCAGCCAAAGCGGGTGGGTTGATCAAGCCGTGCCCCAGACCCAGCAAAAGCAGGGGCAAGGCCACCGCCAGTGGGCTGGCAAAGCCCGCCAAGCCCAGGCCCAGCATCACCATCAATCCGCCCAGGGTCAGGGCTTGGCCCCAAATCATGACCCGCGATTCGCCCCATTGCTGAATCAGCCGCGAGGTCATGAAGTTGCCCAAAATGTAAGACAGAGGAACCGCCATGATGAACCAGCCGATGCCGTCCGGCCCGATGCCAAAGCCCTTGAGCACGATGGGCGCACCGCCCAAAAAAGCATAAAACGTGGCCGTGGTGGCCGCCAGGATCGTGACGTACAACACAAAGCGCGGTTCACGGGCAAGCCGGGCATAGGCGCTCAACATGGCGCGCAGCCAGTGGTGCTCGGTGGGGGCTGGTTTTTGCACCCGGGGCAAGCCCCACAGAGTGGCAAAAAACAGCAGCACAGCCAACACGGCCAGCAGCACAAAATTGGCTTGCCAGCCCATGCGCACATGAATTTGTCCACCCATCAGCGTGGCCAGTGGCGGGCACATGCCCAGCGCCATGCCGATGTAGGCCATGACCCGCGTGCGCTGTGGCCCCGCAAACAGGTCTTGCACCATGGAGCGGCTGACCACCATGCTGGCCGCACTGCCTGCACCTTGCAGCACGCGTGCCAGCGTGAGGGTGGCAATGTCTTGGGACAGCGCGGCCATGACCGAGGCCAGTCCCGCCACCACCAGACCCAGCATCAGAATGGGTTTGCGGCCATGCCGGTCAGACAAGGGGCCATAAACCAATTGCAAAACACCATAGGCCACCACGTAGCCGCTGAAAGTCAGTTGCACGTCGGACTGTGGGGCGTCAAAAATAGCCCCCCATTCCTGCATGGAGGGCAGGCACAAGGTCATGGCCAACAGACCAAATGAAATCTGGGCCAGCAAATTGGCAATCAGCCAAGGACTCTGCGCGTTGGGCGTGACCTCGGGGGCCGTGCTGTGGGGCATGTCAGCCTTGCTGGAATTTGTAAACCGCCGTGCCCGCCATGAGGTTAGGCCACAAGCGGACTTCGTGACCGTTTTGCAGGCCAAAGGCATCCATCACTTGCAGCTTGTTTTTGCGCGCCAAGTCGCCAAAGTCGGCAAAGGTGCCCACCCGGATGTTCGGCGTGTCGTACCACTCATAAGGCAATCGCTTGGTCACAGGCATGCGCCCTTGCAACACGCTTAGGCGGTTGAACCAGTGCGCAAAATTGGGGAAAGCCACAATGCCCACGCGGCCCACACGCGCGGTTTCGCGCAGCATGGTTTCGGCGTTGCGCAGGTGTTGCAGCGTGTCGATTTGCAGCACCACGTCAAACGATTGGTCGGCAAACATCGTCAAGCCTTCGTCCAGGTTGAGCTGGATCACGTTCACCCCGCGTTGTACGCAGGCATGCACATTGGCATCGCTCAGCTCCACGCCGTAGCCGCTACAGGCGTTGTGCTCTTGCAAGTAGGCCAACAAAGCGCCGTCGCCACAACCCAAATCGAGCACGCGCGCGCCTTGGGGCACCAAGCGGGCTATGGCTTGCATGATCAGAGGGTCGCTCATGCTGCACCTCCTGCGATCAGGGCGCTGGACATGTTGTCAAAGTAAGAGCGCACCACGTTCATGTAACGCGCGTCGTCCAGCAAAAAGGCGTCGTGTCCGTGCGGCGCATCGATCTCGGCGTAGCTCACGTCGCGGCGGTTGTCCAGCAGGGCTTTGACGATTTCGCGGCTGCGAGTGGGCGAAAAGCGCCAGTCGGTGCTGAAGCTGATCAACAGAAACTTGCAGTTCGCGCGCGCCAAAGCGGCCGATAAATCGCCACCATGCTCTCTGGCCGGGTCAAAGTAATCCAGCGCCCGGGTGATCAGCAAATAGGTGTTGGCGTCAAAGTATTCGCTGAACTTGTCGCCCTGGTAACGCAGGTAGCTTTCGATCTGAAACTCCACGTCGAGGGTGGAGTATTTGTAACCCGTGGCGTGGTCGGTGACGGCCTGGCGCAGCTCGCGGCCAAACTTTTCGTTCATCACGTCGTCGCTCAAATATGTGATGTGGCCG
>CAMDXR010000240.1 GCA_945877725.1 Limnohabitans sp. Rim8 | reverse complement strand
CCCCGATTGGCAGGCAAGCTCAGTGTTCGTGCAAAACGAACTTCACCCTGACGCAAGAAAAAGTCGTTTGCAATCACCTGCACATAAGCGGCTCTGCCCACCAACCCCATGAAACCCAAGGCAATGGCGGCCACAATGAACTTGCTGCGCCAAACAGGTGTTTTACTGGCCAACAAAGGGCTGGAGGAAAGCTGAACGCTGCGGCTCATGGCTGAGTGCCTTTTACCGAAACGCTGCCATCACCGATGGACACGTACTGTGTGATGGCCGGCGAGGCGGTGCGCATTTGCAACTGCTGACGCGCAATTTGCTCTACACGCAAGGGGGTGGCTTGAGCCCGCCGCTCCACTTGCAGACGATCCTCGTCAATCTCAAGGCGCTTGGCCTCTTTTTTGGCCGACTCCAGTGCCATGAACAAGCGCCGTGTCTCATATTGACTGTGCACCAACATCAAGGCACTGGCCGTGACCGTCAGCAGCAGGAAAATACTCAGACGGCTCATGCGGGCACCTCGGTGCGCTCTGCAATGCGCATGATGGCGCTGCGTGATCGGGGATTGCCACGAACCTCGGCTTCAGTGGGACGCACACGACCACAAGCCTTCAAGCGCATCTTGACCGGTTCGGCAAAGGGCACGCGACGGTCCACCACTTCTTTGGAGTGCTTGGCTAGGAACTGCTTAACAATGCGGTCTTCGAGCGAATGGAAACTGATCACTACCAAACGCCCCCCCGCCGCCAACACATGCAAGCTGGCCTCTAGCGCCTGTTCGAGCTCCTCAAGCTCGGCGTTGATGAAAATCCGAAAAGCCTGAAATGTCCGCGTTGCAGGGTTCTGGCCCGGCTCGCGAGTTTTGACCGTGTCAGCCACGAGCTGGGCCAGATCGGTGGTGGTTGAAATTGGGCCCCGCTCTTGTCTGCGAGCCACAAGCGCCTTTGCAATCTGAAAAGCAAACCGTTCTTCGCCATAGTCACGTATGACCTCCGTGATGTGTTCGACCGATGCGGTCGCAAGCCAGTCGGCCACGCTCTCGCCGCGCGTGGTGTCCATGCGCATGTCGAGTGGGCCTTCAAAACGAAAAGAAAAACCCCTCTCGGGGCTGTCAATCTGGGGGGAGCTGATGCCTAAGTCCATCAGGACACCGTGAACACTGGCAGGGGGCAGTTCACCCAGATTGGCAAAACCTTCGTGCCGAATCGAAAATCGGGCATCTTCAATGCGGCCAGCTTCGGCAATGGCCTCCAGGTCTTTGTCAAATGCCAGCAAACGCCCCTTGGAAGAGAGGCGTGAAAGAATCAAGCGCGAATGTCCCCCACGGCCAAATGTGGCATCCACATAATGGCCATCGACCTCTGCTGAAGATTGCAACAACGCCGCCACGGCCTCTTCCAAGAGCACGGTGGTGTGGGTCAATACGGCGTTGATTTGGGAGGGGTTCATGGGGTTCAGAAAGAAAAGTCCTTGAACACATCGGGCATCTCGCCCTCCATGGCCTGCGCCTCTTGCGCGTCATAAGTGGTTTTGTCCCACAACTCAAAGTGATTGCCCATGCCCAACAACATGGTGTCTTTGCTGATGCCTGCGGCTTGGCGCAATTCGGGCGAGATCAAGACCCGGCCGGTACTGTCCATGTCCACATCCATGGCATTGCCCAGAAAAATCCGCTTCCACCACTGTGCCGACATGGGCAACTGGGCAATGCGTTCGCGGAACTTCTCCCACTCGGGGCGGGGAAACAGCATCAAACAACCGTGGGGATGCTTGGTCATGGTCAATTGACCTTGCGCAGTGGCGTTCAAGACGTCACGGTGCCGGGTCGGTACAGACAACCGCCCTTTAGCATCCAGACTCAGCGATGAAGCCCCTTGAAACACTGCAACGACCTTTTTCAGTTAAACCACGCAATTGAGGACACTTTTCCCCACTTAATTGCACTTTTTTGCACTGTATCAGGAAATCGATGCAACTCAACAGGTGTAGACCGATTTTTTTCAATAAAATCAATGGCTTAGAGCTGAAACAGAACGTTAATCAAATAGAAATTCCCATGTAAATTAGGGACTTACAGATGGCAATGAAAGTAACATCTGAAGGATTTATAAATAAAAAAATTAACAAATTCAGGAAAGATAAAAAATTGTCGAAGTTCAGCATTCCTTCACGCTTGGACGTAAAAAAACCCCTCAAGAGGGGTTTTTTTACGTCTTTAGCAGGTCGTGAAGCTCAATCACCGAACATTTTTTGCTTCAATTCTCGGCGCTGCTGGGCTTCCAATGACAAGGTCGCTGTGGGGCGGGCCAATAAACGGCCTACGCCGATAGGCTCACCTGTTTCATCGCAATAACCATATTCGCCCGCATCAATCAAGACAATGGATTGCTCTATTTTCTTGAGCAACTTGCGTTCACGGTCGCGGGTACGCAGTTCTAGGGCGTGCTCTTCTTCAATGGTGGCTCGGTCTGCCGGATCTGGGACCACCACAGTGTCTTCGCGCAAGTGCTCGGTCGTTGCGCCTGCACTGTTGAGTATTTCCTGCTTCAGGATGGACAACTTGCGACGGAAATAGGCCATTTGCAAGCTGTTCATGTATTCCGTGTCTGGCATGGCCAGAATTTCGGCATCCGTCAACGCTTCAACGGGCTTGGTTTTCCAGTTGTTGGCTAATTTGGGGTCTTTCTTGATGGGCGCAAAGGGGGCTGCCACCACCGCTGCGGGGGCGCTTGGCATGAAACTGGCCTTGGCCGCTGTAGAGGCCACAGCAGGCGGCAATGAAGGCACCGTGATTTGAGCCAAACGAGCAGAGGGGCGGGTTGCACGGATCAATTGATCGGGGGCAGCAGGAATTACAGGCACCACAGCAGATGGGGCGACAGGAGGGGTCGGGGCCGCCACGTTTTTAACAGTCATAGATTTCGCTTCAGGTACAGGGGGAGTCTTTTTGGGGGAAGGCGCAGGTGCTGCCTTGGCCTTGGGGGCCAGGCTTGGCTTCAGGGTTGCAGAAACTGCCTTTTTGACGGCCGGTACTGCAGTCTTGTTTTTAACTGCGGGTGACTTGCTAGATGCCCGCGTGCTTGCAACGGGTTTTGCCTTGGCAGTGGCCGCTTTTGGGGTCTTGGATGGGGCGGCTGTTCCCGTCTTGACCAAGGACTTGGCGGGTTTTTTGGCGGGTGCCGCCGCTTTGGCTGGCACTGATTTTTTAGCGGGTACGGCCTTGGCTTTCACCTTGGGTGCCGGCACTTTTGCCGCTACTTTTGCCGTCACTTTTGCCATCACTTTCGCAGGCACTTTTGAAGTCACTTTTTTGTTTAAGGTCTTCACGTCTTGTCTCCTAGCCGTGTTGAAGGGCAGGTCCAAACCGGTTGCCGCAGAGCAGCAAACGATCGGAATACCTGTTCATTAGCGTTTCAAACCCTTGTTATAGACCTTTTGGGGTTCACCTGACTTACCAAAAGGGTAGGCGTCAGGCGGGCGATTGTAGCGACAAGATGGATCAAAAATTGCCCCATCGAAGATTAAAGACAGGTTCAGCTGAATTGTCTCCAATCGGCCCAATCGGCGGGCTTGCCTCAAACCAAACATTGCTCCAGACCTTGCAACAAAATATCTTTGGGCAAATCGATGCCGATGAACACCATTTTGCTCATTTTCACCTCATCTTCGGCCCACATGGGGCCCAAATCACTGCCCATCAACTGGTGAACGCCCTGAAAAATCACCTTGCGCTCGGTCCCGCGCATGTGAAGAACGCCCTTGTAGCGCAACATTCGGGGACCGTAAATGTTGACTATGGCACCCAAAAAATCTTCTAACTTGGCCGGTTCAAACGCACGGTCTGACCTGAATACGAAGCTTTTCACGTCATCGTCGTGGTGGTGATGGTGACCATGGGAGGGGTGATCGCAATGCTCTCCGTGTTCATGGTCGTGGTTGTGGTCGTTCTGGTGCGAGGGGTGATCGCAATGCTCTCCATGTTCATGGTCGTGGTGGTGGTCATGGTCATGGTCATGGGCTGAGTCGGTCAGAAAATCAGGGTCAATGTCAAGCTTGGCGTTCAGGTTGAAGCCCTTTAAATCAAATACCTCCGACAAAGCCACCTCGCCAAAATGAACCACTTTCTGGGGTGCACGGGGGTTCATGTGTTTCAGGCGGTGCTGCAAGGCATCCAGGTCATCGGCTGAAACCAGATCGGCCTTGCTGATGAACAGTTGATCCGCGAAACCCACCTGACGGCGCGCCTCCTGTCGGTCATTGAGTTGCTGTGCCGAGTGTTTGGCGTCCACCAAGGTCAAGATCGAGTCGAGCAAAAAAGTCTCAGCAATTTCATCGTCCATGAAAAAAGTCTGTGCCACAGGCCCTGGATCTGCCAGGCCGGTCGTCTCAATGACGATGCGGTCAAAGCTCAGCAGGCCCTTGCGGCGTTTGGCTGCCAGCAACTGCAAGGTGGCCCTCAGGTCTTCACGGATCGTGCAGCAGATGCAGCCATTGCTCATCTGGATGATTTGCTCATTGGTTTCAGAAACCAGAATGTCGGTATCAATGTTCTCTTCGCCGAACTCATTTTCGATGACCGCAATTTTTTGCCCGTGGGCTTCAGTCAAGACGCGCTTGAGCAGTGTGGTTTTGCCCGAACCCAGGAAACCGGTCAGGATGGTGGCGGGAATAAGGGACATGAAGGGGCTCCGCTGAAAGGGTCAAATAACAAGAGTTGGGGAGTTTAGCGATGATTTAAACCCCAGGACCAAAGCCATAGATGGTTGGCCCGCCCTGCTGGCATAACTTAGCTGACACCGAAGCCTTGGCTTCATTTACGTTTAGCACGGGGGTGTGCGGCGTCATAAGCTTTGGCCAGATGCTGAAAATCCAGCCGGGTGTACACCTGCGTTGTCGTGATGTTGGCATGTCCCAACAGCTCTTGTACGGCGCGCAAATCGCCGCTGGACTGCAGCACATGGCTGGCAAACGAGTGCCGCAACATGTGCGGATGCACCGGGGTGGCCAAACCCGCCAAAAGGCTGCGCCGCTTGAGTCGCTGGGCGACACCTCTCGCTGTCAACCGTGTGCCATGGCGACCGGGAAACAGCGCCAGCGACTGACTCGATGCACCCGGCGCAGGCTGCATCAGCATGCCTTCCAAGCGAGGCCGGATGGCCAGCCAGTGGGTCA
>CAMDXR010000239.1 GCA_945877725.1 Limnohabitans sp. Rim8 | reverse complement strand
TATTTGTTGGGCTCGTCGGTCACCACGGCGATGCGTTGAGCGCCTTCGGCCCGCATGCTTTGCGCAATTTGCACCACGCTGTGCCCCTCGGGGCGCTCACCGACTTGCTGACCGCCGGTCATGGCAACGGCGTCGTTGTACAAAATTTTGTAGGTGATGTTGACGCCCGCGGCCACGCTTTGGCGCACCGCCAAACTGCCGCTGTGGAAGTAGGTGCCGTCGCCTAGATTGGCAAACACATGTTTTTCGTTGCTGAACGGTTGTTGTCCGGTCCATGGCACGCCTTCTCCGCCCATTTGGGTAAAACCAAAAGTGCTGCGGTCCATCCATAGACTCATGAAATGGCAACCAATGCCGGCCATGGCGCGCGAGCCTTCGGGCACTTTGGTGGAGGTGTTGTGTGGGCAACCCGAACAGAACCAAGGTTGCCGCTCGGCGGCAGCGCCCAGGGTCAGGGTTTGCAATGAGGCTTCTTTGGCCGTGATGATGGCCAAATGCGCGTCCATGCGGCTTTGGGTGTCGGCATCCACTCCGAGTTTTTTCAGCCGCTTGGCGATGGCGCGGGCAATGATGGCCGGGGTCAGGTCGGCATTGGCACGCAGCAAGGTGCGTTCGGTCGGGTTGGGAATCGACCATTCGCCGCCCGAGACATCGCCCTCGGCTTCGTCGAACTTGCCCAGAATATTGGGGCGCACATCGTCGCGCCAGTTGTACAGCTCTTCTTTAAGTTGGTATTCGATGATTTGGCGCTTTTCTTCGATCACCAAAATCTCGCGCAAGCCGGTGGCAAATTCGCGGGTCGACTGGGCCTCAAGCGGCCAGACCACGGCGACTTTGTGTAGGCGGATGCCCAGCTGACGGCAGCGATCATCGTCCAGCCCCAAGTCGAGCAAGGCTTGGCGCGTATCGTTGTAGGCTTTGCCGCTGGCGATCAGACCGAAGCGGTCGTTTTTGCCGCCGTTTGGCCCTTGGATCACGTTGTGGTTGAGTTTGTTGGCGCGGATGTAGGCCAGTGCGGCATACCATTTGTAGTCGAACAAACGGGCTTCTTGCTCCAGTGCGGTGTCGGGCCAGCGGATGTGCACGCCGCCGGGGGGCATGACAAATTCGGGCAACACAATTTGCACGCGTTCGGGGTCAATGTGCGCGGTGGCACTGGATTCAACAATCTCCTGAATCGTCTTCATGCCCGACCAAATACCGGCAAAGCGGCTCATGGCCAGGGCATGCAGGCCTTGGTCCAGGATGTCTTGCACGCTGCTCGGAAAAAACACCGGCAGGCCGCAGGCCTTGAAGATGTGGTCGCTTTGGTGCGCAGCGGTGGAGCTTTTGGCCACATGGTCGTCGCCCGCCACGGCCAGCACACCGCCCCAAGGTGTGGTGCCTGCCATGTTGGCGTGTTTGAAAACATCGGAGCAGCGGTCCACGCCGGGGCCTTTGCCGTACCAAATACCGAACACGCCATCAAATTTGTTGGAGCCGGGAGGCGCAAAGCCCAGTTGCTGAGTGCCCCACAAGGCGGTGGCGGCCAACTCTTCGTTCACACCGGGTTGGAACACGATGTTTTGTGCCTTCAGGTGGCTTTTGGCTTTCCAGAGGGATTGGTCGTAGCTGCCCAGCGGCGAGCCTCTATAACCGCTGATGAAACCGGCGGTGTTTTTTCCTTGCAACGCATCGCGTTGGCGTTGCAGCATGGGCAACTTGACCAAGGCTTGCACGCCGCTCATGAAGGCGCGACCCACCTCGAGCGTGTATTTGTCGTCCAGTGTCACCGTCTCCAGTGCCTGACGAATCGATTCGGGTAAGGGGGCGTTCATGGTCTGTCCTGCGGCGTGTATGGACTGCACAGTGTAGGACGAGCGAGAAGACAAGTGCTTGCTTTCTGTGACAGGATTTGCCCTATGATTTGAAAGAATCTTGCTTAAAAGAGGTTATTTTGGAAACACTTGATAAATTTGACTGGTCCATATTGAATGAACTGCAAAAAGATGGGCGCTTGACCAATGCAGAGCTTGCGCAACGCGTGGGCTTGTCCGCTGCGCCGTGTTGGCGGCGTGTGCGCGCGCTGGAGGTGTCGGGTGTCATCAAAGGCTATCGGGCCGAGATTGACCGCGAAAAGGTGGGACTGGATGTGTTTGCCTTTGTGCGGCTCGATGCCGAGCGCAACCGGGGCGATGTCACGCGCCAGTTGGAGGATGCGATTCGCAAAATTCCAGAGGTCATTTCGTGTCATTACATCAGCGGCACCGGCACCTTCGAGCTGCAGGTGGTCAGCAAAGACCTGAACACGTTCAGCCAGTTTGCACGCGATGTGCTGCTGAACTTGCCCAACGTGAAAGACCTGCACACCAGCTTCTCGTTGGGCGAGGTCAAGGCCGCTGGGGCCTTGCCTTTGGCCATTAAATAAAGGTGTTCATGGGTACAGGCCACGCAGTTCACGCGCTTGCAGCATGCGCGTGCAGGCCACAATGAAGGTGGCGGTGCGCAAGCTCACCTTGTGCTCGTTGGCAACTTGCCAGATGCCTGCAAATGCTTCGCGCAGGATGCGCACCAGGCGGGTGTTGATGTCGTCCTCGCTCCAGAAAAAGCTGGAGAAATCTTGCACCCATTCAAAGTAACTCACCGTGACGCCGCCTGCATTGGCGATCACATCGGGCACCACCACAATGTTGCGTGCGTGCAGGATGTCATCGGCCTCAGGGGTGGTGGGGCCGTTGGCACCCTCAATCACCATGCGGGCCTTGATTTGGTGGGCATTTTCAGCCGTGATTTGTTGTTCCAGCGCGGCAGGGATCAGGATGTCGCAATCGACCCCCCAAAACTGCGCATCAGGCAATGACTCGGCCGGCATGAAACCTTGGACGCTGCCGTGTTTGCCGACGTGCTTCAGCAAGGCCGGAACGTCTAGACCTGAAGCCTTATAAATCGTCCCGCCGTGGTCTTGCACCGCGACCAAGGTAGCGCCCGCTTGGGCAAACAGTTTGGCGGCGATGCCGCCCACGTTGCCAAAGCCTTGCACCGCAATGCGCGCCTGTGAGATGTCCAGGCCAATGTGTTGCGCCACTTCTTGGCCGATGGTGAAAACCCCGCGCCCGGTGGCTTCACGGCGGCCCAGTGAACCGCCCAGGGCAATCGGTTTGCCTGTGACCACGCCCGAGGCGGTGGAGCCTTCGTTCATGGAGTAGGTGTCCATCATCCAGGCCATGATTTGCTCATTGGTGTTCACGTCGGGTGCTGGAATGTCTTTGTTGGGCCCAATGATGATGCCGATCTCGCTGGTGTAACGGCGTGTCAGGCGCTCCAGTTCACCGCGTGAAAGGCTTTTGGGATCGACCCGAATGCCACCTTTGGCGCCTCCAAAAGGCAGATTGACGGCGGCATTTTTGACCGACATCCAGGCCGACAAGGCCATGACTTCGGACAAGGTCACATCTTGGTGGAAGCGCACGCCGCCTTTACCTGGGCCCCGACTGGTGTTGTGCTGCACGCGGTAGCCTTCAAAGTGGGCCATGGTGCCGTTGTCTAACTCAATTGGCACATCCACGATCAAGATGCGCTTGGGGCGTTTCAGGGTCTCAATCCAGCGCGACAGTGCGCCCAAATAAGGCGTGACCCGGTCGACTTGTTGGAGGTAGATGCCCCAAGGGCCAAGATCTTTGGCGTTTAAATAAGAGGGCAATGCATGCGGGCTCGTGGCCTGAACGCCTGCGGGTGAATTGGACATGTTGGGGCACCTTTCTTGAAACTGACGGGTTGTCAGTGCCGCGATGTTAGGCCCCCAAGCGTGCCCCGTCCAAGGCCGCTTGTCTGTCAGGTCATGCGCTTTGCGCATAACCTGGTGATTTCATAATTAATTCGTAAAAATACAAAATGCTAATATTTCAATAACTTTTAATTAAATAGAATGGGCGTCTTAGCAAGTCTGATTCAGGCTGCACTGGGGCAGGTAAAAAGGACCAAGACCGCCAATGAGAAGATCTTGCCCTTGGCAGCGGGGCAGCCGTTTTGCCTGCATTCTGTCAATGCGATCATTGACCCGGTAAATGCTTCTTCAAGAAAGTGAGCACTTTGTCTTTTGATTGGTTACGAGCTTGATCTTGGCCGACCAAAATCACTTGTCCGCCTTTGCCGTTTTTGGCGACGGGATCGAAAAATTGAATGGCGTTTGAATTTGTACTGTCAAACCCATGTGCCGCACCTTCGTACAGGATGATCTCAAGGGGCATTTGCGGATGCGCTGCCTTCAAACTTTCACACACTGCGGGCGTTGTGTCGTAATCATCGCGTGTGCCGTTGTGAATTTGGACGGGCGCGCCCGTGGGTGATGATTGATCGACAACACGAGAGGCGATCCCATTTTTAACCCAGATGTCACAGACAGGATAAAACGCGATGTGTGCCGCAAACTTGGCCTGTGCGAGTGTCTGCGGGGCGTCTTTTGGCTTCTTACCGAACGCCGTTGTGACGGCGTTCACGCCGCCCCAAGAAAAGCCCATGATGGCAATTTTGTCTTTGTTGATTTTGGGATGCGTCGACAAAAATTGCCAAGCGCCCCATACATCCGGCAGGGTGTCCAATGTGGTTCGCGGGCGTTGGTTGAAAGTAGAAATGCCGCGAGCGCTCCACATGTCAAGTTCGAGAACGGCATACCCGTTTGCCACAAGGTATTGGGTATGGAAACTGCCTCGTGAATCGGGCCCAGCACTGCCATGAACCATCACGATGGCGGGCAAATTTTCCCCATCTGGGCTTGTGAATTTGGCTGGGACTTCTGAAGGGGTGGCGCCCCCAGAAAACCCGGCGCCTAGGGTTTTGACCTTGACGTTGATGGTGGTGCTGTGCACAAGACTGCACCATACGATCAATAAGACTCCAATCATTTTTACAGGCATCGCCTAGTCTCCATTCGGTTTCATGTGATCACAGCGTTGGCGCATTGTTGGGATCGTTTCGGAGGCGGTATTTTTGACCCGACATACCGCGCAACACACCCCAGGATTGGCGCTGTTTTATGAAATGTACAAGGGCTTGTGAGGGTGGGGCAAATGACAGCGCTTGTGGTAAATCCGTAGAAGGTATCTCCGCTCAGGCGATACACCTGCGTATTTGTAACCCTGCCTGTAAAATAAGCAGCTTCAGCCAACCCCGTGGCAGGGCGGCTCCGTGGCGCAGGTGGCGCCCCT
>CAMDXR010000238.1 GCA_945877725.1 Limnohabitans sp. Rim8 | reverse complement strand
ATCGCCAGCAGTGGCATGGACCACTACCCGCCCGAAGCCGGCTCTATGCTGCGCGAGATGCGACAGACCGTACCACTGGGCCGCTTTGGCACCGAAGCTGAAACCTCTGCGGCCATCGTGTTTTTGCTCTCACCCGCCGCCAGCTTTATCAGCGGCAGCGTGCTGCGGGTAGACGGGGCCCGGCCCCAAATGCGCATGGGCTGGCAGCAAGCCGTGGCCCAGCCCGATGTGCAGCAACGCGATGCAGTCAAACCCTTTGACGGTTTTCACCGCGCCGTCACCCCCAAGGTCTTCCAATGACGTTTGATTCCACCTGGAACCCCCACAGCCCTGTGGCCCAGCAGCGGCGGGAGGCAGCACTTGCCCGCCTGGCCCAGTGGCAAGCCCTGCAAGAACGTGCCGCGCAGGCCTCGGCAAAGTCCAAACCCGTGTTTGACAAACGTGGCCAGTTGCTGCCGCGCGAACGCGTGGCTTTGCTGTTGGACCCCGGTGCGCCTTTCTTGCCGCTTTGCGCCTTGGCGGGATTCATGCAGGACACGCCCGACCCCACCCAGTCCGTGCCTGGGGGCGGCATGATCGCGGGCATTGGCTTTATTGAAGGCATGCGCTGCATGGTGGTGGCCAGCGATTCGGGCATCGAGGCCGGGGCTATTCAGGCACGCGGCCTGGAAAAAATATTGCGTGTGCAAGAACTCGCGCTGGAAAACAAACTGCCTTTCGTTCACCTGGTTGAAAGCGCCGGGGCCAACCTGATGCAGTACAAGGTCGAGGGCTTTGTGTTGGGGGGCAGCTTGTTCCGCAACTTGGCACGCCTGTCGGCAGCAGGCTTGCCAGTGCTCACGGTGCAGCATGGTTCGGGCACGGCAGGCGGGGCCTACATGCCTGGCCTCTCAGACACCGTGATCATGGTGCGCGGCCGCTCACGCGCATTTTTGGCGGGGCCGCCGTTGCTTAAGGCGGCCACCGGTGAAGTGGCGACCGAAGAAGAGCTGGGCGGCGCCGAGATGCACACCAGTGTCTCCGGTCTGGGCGAGTATCTGTGCGAGGACGACCGCGATGCGTTGGGCATGGCGCGCAATGTGGTTGCCCGCTGGGACTGGCCCTCACACCGCCTGCCACGCACGGCACAGCCCCCACGCCTTGACCCAGAAGAACTGCTGGGTCTGATGCCAGCGCACCACCGCGAACCCATCGACATGCGCGAAATCATCTTGCGCTTGGTCGATGATTCGGATTTTCTGGAGTTCAAGCCATTGTTTGGCGCAGCCACCGTGTGTGCACAGGCGCGCATCGGCGGGCATGCGGTGGGCATCCTGAGCAACAACGGGCCGATTGATGTGGCTGGGGCCAACAAGGCTACGCACTTCATCCAATGGATGTGCCAGCTGGGTCACCCCATCGTGTATTTGCAAAACACCACCGGCTTCATGGTGGGCAAAGACAGCGAGCAAGGCGGCATGATCAAACACGGCTCCAAGATGATCCAGGCTGTGACCAGTGCCACCGTGCCGCAAATCACGATCCAGTGCGGCGCCTCTTTTGGTGCGGGCAACTACGGCATGTGCGGGCGGGGGTTTGCACCGCGCTTTTTGTTCAGCTGGCCGGGTGCCAAAACTGCGGTCATGGGTGGCGAGCAAGCCGCCCGAACCATGCAGATCGTGGCCGAAGCCGGCATGGCCCGCAAAGGCATCACGCCCGACCCCGACAAGATGCAGGCCCAGTTCGACAAGATCGTGGCGCTGTTTGAAGCACAGGCCGATGCGTTTTACACCAGCGGCTTGGTGCTGGACGACGGCGTGATCGACCCACGCGACACCCGCAGCGTGCTGAGTTTTTGCCTCGACACCTGCGCAGAAGCCGCAGCCCGCCAGCCCCGCACCACGGGCTTTGGCGTGGCACGCATGTAAACCAGCCCACGGAGACAGCCCATGCAATACACCCACGAACACCGCGAGATCCAGAACACGCTCAAGCGTTTCATTGAGGCCGAGATCAACCCCCATGTGGACGAATGGGAAGCGGCCGAAATCTTCCCCGCCCACGAGGTCTTCAAAAAAATGGGCAACTTGGGACTGCTGGGCCTGACTAAACCCGAGGCCTATGGCGGTGCGGGCTTGGATTATTCCTACAGCCTGGCCATGGCCGAGGCACTGGGACACATCGATTGTGGCGGCATCCCGATGGCCATTGGCGTGCAGACTGACATGGCCACACCCGCACTGGCACGTTTTGGCAGCGACGAGTTGCGAGCGCAGTTTCTGGCCCCCGCCATTGCCGGTGACATGGTCGGCTGCATTGGCGTGAGCGAGCCCAGCGCAGGCAGCGATGTGGCCGGCATCAAGACCGTGGCCCGCAAAGACGGTGACGACTATGTGATCAGCGGTCAGAAGATGTGGATCACCAACAGTTTGCAGGCCGACTGGATGTGCATGCTGGTCAACACGGGGGAGGGACCCGTCCACAAAAACAAAAGCCTCGTGATGGTGCCCATGCGCGAAAACGGCAAGCTGCTGCCGGGCATCGAGGTGGGGAAAAAGATCAAGAAGATCGGTATGAACAGCAGCGACACTGGGCTGATTTATTTTGACGAAGTGCGCGTGCCCCAGCGCTACCGGATTGGCGCTGAGGGTCAGGGCTTCATTTACCAAATGCAGCAGTTCCAAGAAGAACGCCTGTGGTGCGCGGCCAGCACGCTGCAGTCGCTGACCAACTGCATCCATTGGACAGTGGAATGGGCGCAAGAGCGTAAGCTGTTTGGCTCGACGCTTGCCGATCAGCAGTGGGTGCAATTCAAGCTGGCCGAGCTCAAGGCCGATGTGGAAAGCTTGCGCGCACTGACCTATCAGGCCTGCGAGCATTACATCGCGGGCGAAGACGTGACCGAATGGGCCACCATGGCCAAGCTCAAAGCTGGACGTCTGAACCGCATCGTGCCCGACACTTGCCTGCAGTTCTGGGGCGGCATGGGCTTCACTTGGGAGAACAAGGTCTCGCGCATGTACCGCGATGGCCGCCTGGCCTCGATTGGCGGCGGTGCCGACGAAGTCATGCTGGGCATCTTGGCCAAGATGATGGGCATTGCCAAGCGGCCTCAAAAATGAGCACGCCATACTTGTTGATCGAGCGCCAGGGTCCAGTGGAAACTTGGACCTTGAACGACCCGGCCACCCGCAATGCCCTTAACGATGCGGTGGTGGACGGCTTGTTGCAAGCCTGCGCTGGTGCAGCGCAAGACGCTACGCTGCGCATCGTGGTGCTGACCGGCGCAGGAAATGCTTTTTGCGCCGGTGGCAGTTTGGGTGGGTTTGCCAACCAGATTGGACATCCCCTGCAAGAAGGGCAGAGCGATCCACTGCTGGCCATGAACCGGAGTTTTGGCGACCTCCTGCATGCCCTGAGCGCCCTGCCGCAGCTCTTGGTGTGCCGGGTTGATGGCGCAGCCATGGGCGGGGGCTTTGGCCTGGTGTGCTGCGCCGACCATGTGGTGGCCACAAAACGCTCGGTGCTGGGCACGCCGGAGGTCACGCTGGGCCTGCCGCCTGCGCAGATCGCCCCCTTTGTGTGGCAGCGCTTGGGCGAGAGTACGGCACGCCAATGCCTGCTGCAAGGGCTGAGCTACAGCGCAGAGCAAGCGCTGCAAGTGGGCTTGGTTCACGAAGTGGTCGAGGCGGACAACGACGATGCCTGGCAAGCCACTTTGCAACGTCTTTTGCGAGCAGCACCCGGTGCTGTGGCCAGCACCAAACAACTGCTGTTCAGCTTACGCGGCGTCGTGCCAGATGTGCGCGATGACGCTGCACAAGCTTTTGCTCGAGGCTTGCGCAGCGCCGAAGCCGCGCAAGGTCTGGCCGCGTTTGCGCGCAAACAGCCTGCGCCTTGGACACTTTCTGGCAAGAACACCGCATGACTGCCACTTTGGCCAACACCATCACCCGTCTGCTGATCGCCAACCGGGGTGAGATCGCTTGTCGAGTGATCCGCACCGCCAAGCAAATGGGCATCCAGACGGTGGCGGTTTATTCGGACGCCGATCGTGATGCCTTGCATGTGCACCAAGCCGACACCGCATTCGCTTTAGGTGGAACACGGTCGGCCGATTCGTATTTGCGCATCGATAAACTGTTGGCTGCGGCGCAGGACACTGGGGCTGATGCGGTGCACCCGGGTTATGGTTTTTTGAGCGAGAACGCCGAGTTTGCGCAGGCCGTGATCGACGCGGGTCTGACCTGGGTCGGCCCGCCGCCAGCGGCCATTCGGGCGCTGGGCAGTAAATCTTCTGCCAAAGCGCTGGCACTGACTCGCGGTGTGCCTTGCCTGCCGGGCTACTTTGGCACGGACCAAACAGATGCCACCTTCATTGAACATGCTCAGCGACTGGGATTTCCGCTCATGGTGAAAGCCGTGTCCGGAGGCGGCGGGCGCGGCATGCGACGGGTCACCGACATGGGGCAACTGCTGCCTGCACTGCAAAGCGCCCGCTCAGAGGCGCTGGCCGGTTTTGGCAACGGCGACTTGCTGATAGAGCAAGCCCTGCTGCGCCCCCGCCACATTGAGGTGCAGATCATGTCTGACACGCAAGGCCACTGCATCCACCTGGGCGAGCGCGACTGCTCGGTGCAGCGGCGGCATCAAAAAATCATCGAAGAATCCCCCAGCCCGGCCGTGGGTGCTGCGCTGCGTGAGCAACTCGGCCAAGCGGCCATCGCACTGGCGCAATCGGCAGGCTATGTGGGGGCGGGCACTGTGGAGTTTTTGCTCGATGAGGCACACAACAGCAAGCCCTTCTATTTGATGGAGATGAACACTCGGCTACAAGTGGAACACCCGGTGACCGAACTGCTCACCGGGCTGGATCTGGTCGAGTGGCAGCTGCGCATCGCACGCGGCGAGCCGCTGCCTCTGGCGCAAACCGATGTGCGCCTGCATGGCCACGCCATCGAGGTGCGCTTGTGCGCTGAAGACGAACACTTCACCCCGCAAACCGGTACGGTGCAGGCTTTTTCGGCGCCTGAGGGCTTGCGCTTTGACCATGCGTTGCACGCGGGTGCCGTGGTCACGCCGCATTACGACGCGATGCTGGGCAAGCTGATCGCCCACGCGCCCACCCGTGCTGAGGCCATCGACCGCCTGCGCGCGGGCTTGGATCAGACCACCGTGCTGGGCCTGCCCACCAACCGCGCCTTTTTGGCGGCGTGCTTGCAG
>CAMDXR010000237.1 GCA_945877725.1 Limnohabitans sp. Rim8 | reverse complement strand
TGTGTTGCGCGAGACATCATTGACAGATTCGGAGGTGTGTTTAATTGCCAAGGCGACTTGACTGATCGCGTGCGTCTGGTTTTGCGCACCATCCGATATTTGACTGATCGCGGTACTGGTTTGATTGGCCGCAGCGGCCACCTGCCGTGTGCTGTTGTGCACGGCACTCAGCGCCCGCGCCAGAGACTCCAAAGAGCTGTTGATGTTGTTCTTCAGACGTAACAAATCGCCCGTGGCTTCAATGTTGACCTTTTGGGTTAAGTCGCCACTGGCAACGGCGCTCATCACGGCATCCACATTGCCAATCATGCGGTGCAAGGATTGCAATGCCGTACTGGCTTGTGACAAGCTTTGCTGGAATTCACCCCGACTCAAACTGTAGTCAATGGCGTGATTGAATTGGCCTTGCAGAAGTGCTTGAGACAGTCCGTTGAATCCAACCATCGTGTGCTGTACTGCGTCCAATGAATTGTTGACGGCCAGCTTCATCAAAGCCAGATCACCATGCAAGTCGCCTTCAACACGCTCGTTCAGCCGACCATCCGCCAAGTGCTGAACAACCCGATTAACCTGAGCAATGGCATCTTGTTGTGCTTGCAGCAAGGTGTTAAACGCTTTGGCCGTTTCACCTACTTCGTCGTTTTGCGTCACGTCAATACGGAGGCTGTAGTCGAAGTTTTGCGCCAAGACCTTTGCTGTGTCTTGCATTTTGCGCAAAGGGGTCACCACAGAGCCGATGATTTTCAAGGCAAAAAGTACACTGACCAATATGCCCGCCGTTAAAACGGCCAGGCTGATTGTTTTGGTTTGTTCGTATTGCGCAATGGACTGGGTGTATTCGGATTTGGCTACATCCAATTGCACTTCAATCAATTCGGAAAATTTGGCGCTGATGGGATCAATTGACTGGTACAGGACTTCGACCGCGAAATGCCTGAGGCCCTTTGTGTCTTCATTTTCGAGGATGCCCTGCAGTTGATTCAGTGTGGATTCAACCACGGCCAACATGGGCTCCATTTCGGACACCAATTTTTTTTCCTTTTCGACCAGGGCGCTTAACTTGTAAGTGGCCCATTTCGTTTTGATCCCAAGTCTTGCGTCTTGCAGTGTTTTTTTGGCTTCAGCCCAGCCAATGTTGCCGTTGTGCACCTTGTGCGTCATGTCCACAATGTTCACGGCATAAAAATCATCGATCACTTTGAGTTCGCGCAAGGGCACGACCCGGTCCACGTAAACCGTGCGAAGACCTTCGACCGATGCCGACATGCTTCTGAGTCCCGTCACACCGATCACGATGGACACCAGAGACAGTAGACCGACCAAAATGAACAGACGGATGCCGACACTTAAATGCTTCATATGAAATATTGCTTTAGAGGTAAATTGCCCTGAAAGTGACCCTTGGGGGACGTTGTCAAACGCGGACCCGTTTTAAGTCATGATATCGTCAATACTTCAAAATTGACATTTTTATTGGTATTAAAGAAATAATATTGTTAATATCGTTAAAATTTGTTAGTTAAATTATATGGATGTAAGATGTTTACTTGTCTGTTGGGTGGGTGAATCTTCAGGTCTGGTAAGGGCCATTTCAGTGTGGATGGCCTATGAAGCTTTTGATTTTTAATATTTGGGTGAAGGGGTTCAACATGAGTACGAGCAAATTTGCAGCCTCTTCTTTTGCTGTGAATATTGACCATTTACATGCGCTGGGCGTCCGTGACCCCTACTCCAAGCAAAGTTTGGAGCTCTACCATTCCGGCAAACTCAATGCCAATGAGCGCTTGTATTTTTCTCTTTGGGGATCCTCTGAATTGAGCACGTCATTGATCCGCGCCAAAACTCGTTTTGCCCGTCAAGGGGAGCCGGTCAACTCGGCCTATTTTGTGATCAAGGGTGCCGTTTTGGGGGTCAAGGGCGATGAGATCTTCCGACTGGGGCCGGGCAGTGTGATCGGTTTGGCCGAAGGGGTGGGCGGTCTACCCCACCACATGGATGCTGTTGCCGTGGACGATGTTCAGGTGCGCGTTTTTCCTATTTATGTCATCTCTAAGTTGGTTAAAAACATGCCGCCTGGACTCAAAGGCATTCTCAAATCAACCGTCATGCGCACCTTGCAATTGACGGCTCCTCCGCCCTTGTTGTCATGAGTTCATTTGAAGAAATCAAGCTCGATACGGGCGACGTGCTTTTTAAGGCCGGAGAACCCGCAGCCAAGCTCTACTTCATTCAATCGGGCAGCATTCAGATGGCCGACAAAAATACGGGCGCTGTTTTTGCCACTTTGCGAGAAGGCGACTCTTTTGGTGAGCAGGCGATGCTGCAAGGGGGGATTCGGGGGGCCACAGCATTGGCCGGGGAGCCGTCGCTTCTACTTGAAATTACCGCTGAAGGCCTGAGGGAGATGCTGAAAACGGCCTCCCCGATTTTGACGGCGGTGTTTGAAGCCATGATGCTTCAACAAAACATGCAGAACGTGTTGCGCACGAAAACCTGAAATGGCCAACCCCTCTCCCATCGCAGAAAAACCGAATTTGCGGCAACTCACCGCCTCGTTGCGAAACTTGCGACACAAATGGCCAGAAAAATGGCCCGGCTTGCCCTTGGTTTTCGAGCGTGCATGGCGGCAACTGGACTGGGGCTTGCCCCGAACGGCATCGCCAGCAGGTCGCTTGCTTGCTTTTGGACGAACCGTTGTCGAACAGGTTGAGCGCGATGGGGCTCTTCGCCAGCAACAAGGCCTGGAGCCGGCTTATCACAACCGTTTGCACATTGCCGACACCTTGGTGTGCATGACTTACTTGCTGAAGGCGGCTCGCTTTTTGGGGGTTTCTGGTGCCAATAATCCGTCTGTGGCGGCAATGGCCTTGTCCATCATGGCGGGGCATGATTTTTTGCATCCTGGCGGCTCCAATACGCGCCCCAGTGAATTTGAGGCGCGTGCAGTTCAGGATTTGCAAGCTTTGATGTTGGCCGGCGGGTTGCCTGAAGTGGGTCGGCAAAATTTGGCGCATTGCATCATGGCGACCGATCCCGTTCGGGTGAAAGGCTTTCATATGCAAGTGCGGGCAAGGGAGTTTGATCTGCTGCAGCCGGATTGCTTGGCTGTGCTGGTGCAAGAGGCAGACATTTTGGCCAGCGCCTTACCGGAGACTTCACAGAGCCTCACGCAGGCTTTGTCGCGTGAATGGGCGCCTTTACAACCAAGGGCCGCTGCGCAGTTGCTGTTGCCCCAAAATCGATTGTTATTTCTAGAGCATGCCGCTTGGTTTTCAAGTCCTGCTGCCCGTTTATTGGGCCTTGAAGCGGTCAAATTGAAACAAGTCAAGCAAATTCGCAGCGAACTTGCACTTAATTCCTGATGTTGTCTTAATCGAAGACGCTTCAGCATGGCAATGCACCGCGTGTCCATGGTGACTCGACTGAAGGCGGCCAGGACCCTTAAGCTGTCCGGCCATTGGGTTTCCCCTAAGATCACCGCCTGAACGCCTTGACCTCCCCTCACTGCTCTATATATGTCAGCCCAGTCCTTGCCGTCTGATTTGTCGATGCAAGCCTCTCACCAAGCCGGACCCGCTTGTTTGCCCGAGTTGTGTCCGGGTCTGCAAGCGCCCATCATTCAGGCGCCCATGGCGGGCGCGCAAGACCACCGTTTGGCTTTGGCCGTGGGCAAGGGTGGCGGTTTGGGCTCGGTGCCTGCGGCCATGCTCAGCCCTGAGGCTTTGCACGCCGAGTTGACTGCTTTGTCTGCGGCCAGCGACGCGCCGTTCAATGTCAACTTTTTTTGCCATCCCAACCCAGCGCCCGACCCTGATCGCATGGCGCGCTGGCAAAAAGTGCTGGCCCCTTATTACCAAGAGCTGGGTCTGGAAACTGACAACCTGCCCACAGGGCCGGGGCGTTTGCCCTTTAGCCACGAAAGTGCCGATGTGCTGGAGGCGTTTCGCCCGGCCGTGGTGAGCTTTCATTTTGGTTTGCCAGCGCCCGATTTATTGGCACGAGTCAAAAGCTGGGGCAGCCGGGTTTGGTCATCCGCCACCACGGTGCAAGAGGCTTTGTGGCTGCAAGACCAAGGGGTCGATGCCATCATTGCCCAAGGCTTGGAGGCAGGTGGTCACAGAGGCATGTTTTTGACCGACGATTTGTCTACGCAACTGGGCACTCTGGCTTTATTGCCCCAGGTGGTGCAAGCCGTGAAACTGCCTGTGATTGCGGCTGGCGGCATTGGCAGCGCGCAAGCGGTGGCGGCAGCACGGTGCTTGGGCGCGGCCGGGGTACAAATTGGCACTGCTTTTTTGTGCAGCCACGAGGCCACCACCAGCGCCCTGCACCGGGCGGCCTTGCAATCGCCAGCGGCGCAGCACACGGCTTTGACCAATGTGTTCAGTGGCAGACCCGCCAGAGGCATCGTCAACCGCGTGATGCGCGAGTTGGGGCCAATGTGCGACCACGCCCCAGCATTTCCCTTGGCCACTGCTGGCATGTCACTGCTGCGGTCAGCGGCTGAGTCTCGGCAAAGCAGCGATTTCACACCGCTGTGGTCAGGTCAAAACGCCTCGACTGCGCGCCACGCCAGTGCCACCGACATCACGCGCGATTTTGTGAAGGCATGGACCCTCGATCAGGTCGGAGGTGACAGGGTTTAAGGCATGGACCCCCGATTACCTCGGGGGTGACAACTTAGGACTGGGCTTTTCAGGTCATGGCTTGGCAAAGGCACAATTAGCACATGGCCAAAGACAAATCGATTTTTACTTGCACCGAATGTGGCGGCACCAGTGCGCGCTGGATGGGCAAATGCCCCAGTTGCAACGCCTGGAACACGCTAATTGAGGGTTCGGCTGAGCCTGCCGCAGTGAAAAACCGCTTTGGTTCGGTGCACGCCTCACTGGCCCCCACTTCCGAAGTGTTGCCGTTGTCCGAGATTGAGGCCACCGATTTTGACCGCCACCCGACCGGCATCGACGAGCTGGACCGGGTGCTGGGCGGGGGGATGGTCGAGGGGGGTGTGGTGCTGATTGGGGGTGACCCGGGGATTGGCAAATCCACCTTGCTGCTGCAAGCGGTGGATGCGTTGCAACGCAGTGGCATGAGCACTTTGTATGTCACGGGCGAAGAAAGCGGGGCCCAAGTGGCCATGCGTTCGCGCCGCCTGGGTTTGGCCAACTCGCAGGTGCCGGTGCTGCCCGAGATTCAACTTGAAAAGATTTTGCA
>CAMDXR010000236.1 GCA_945877725.1 Limnohabitans sp. Rim8 | reverse complement strand
CCCCAAAGGGGGTTTGAGCGTGGGCTTTAAGGCCTTTTGGAGCGGGTGATGGGAATCGAACCCACGTTATTTGCTTGGGAAGCAAGAGTCCTACCATTGAACGACACCCGCGAAGGCCTGTAGTTTACTTGAGGATATCGCCCACGCAGAGGTATTTGATTTCCACGTAGTCGTCCATGCCGTAATGCGAGCCTTCGCGGCCCAGGCCGGAGTGCTTGACGCCGCCAAAGGGAACGTGTTCGGTGGCCAAAATGCCCACGTTGATGCCCACCATGCCGTACTCTAGCGCCTCGGCCACCCGGAAGATTCGGCCCACATCGCGGCTGTAAAAGTAACTGGCCAAGCCAAATTCGGTGTTATTGGCCGCGTCAATGGCATCCTGTTCGGTCTTGAACTTGAAGATTGGGGCAAACGGGCCAAAGGTTTCCTCTTTGGCGCAGACCATGTCGGCGGTGGCGTCGGCGATCACCGTGGGTTCAAAAAACTGCCCCTCTAAGCGTTTGCCCCCGGTGAGCACACGGCCCCCTTTGGCAATCGCGTCTTTGACATGGCGCTCCACTTTGTCTTGGGCAGCGGGCTCGATGAGGGGGCCTTGGTTCACGCCCTCTGCAAAACCATTGCCCACTTTGGCGGTTTTGACTTTGGCTGCAAATTTGGTGGCGAACTCTTCGTACACCCCTTCTTGCACATAAAACCGGTTGGTGCACACGCAAGTTTGTCCGGCGTTGCGGTATTTGCTGGCAAAAGCGCCTTCTACCGCGCTGTCGATGTCGGCGTCTTCAAACACGATGAAAGGGGCGTTGCCACCCAGCTCCAAAGACATTTTCTTGACGCTGGGGGCCGATTGCGCCATGAGGATGCGGCCCACTTCGGTGCTGCCCGTGAAGCTGATGTGGCGCACCACGTCGCTGGCGCACAAAACTTTGCCAATGGCAATGCTCTGCGCGCCGTCGGCGGTGATGATGTTCAAAACGCCTGCTGGAATGCCTGCACGCACGGCCAGTTCGGCGGCGGCCAGCGCGGTCAGGGGCGTTTGTTCTGCTGGTTTGATGACCACGGGGCAGCCTGCGGCCAAGGCGGGGGCCACTTTGCGGGTGATCATGGCCAGGGGAAAGTTCCAAGGCGTGATGGCGGCGCACACGCCAATCGGCTGCTTCAGGACCATCAGGCGGCGGTTGTTGTCAAACTGGGGCAGGGTTTCGCCATTGATGCGCTTGGCCTCTTCAGCAAACCACTCGACAAAACTGGCCCCATAGGCCACTTCGCCACGCGATTCGGCAATGGGTTTGCCGTTTTCGGCGGTCATCAGGCGGGCCAGGTCTTCGGTGTTGGCCATGAGCAAGTCAAACCATTTGCGCAAAATGATGCTGCGCTCTTTGGCGGTTTTGGCTTTCCAGGCGGGCCAGGCGGCATTGGCGGCGGCAATGGCGGCCTCGGCATCGGCCGCACCCAGGTTGGCCACACTGGCCAAAGACAAGCCGGTGGCGGGGTCGGTCACCTCAAAACGCTGGCTGCCCGCCACCCATTCGCCATTGATCAAGGCGTCTGTTTTGAACAAACTGGGGTCTTTGAGCAAGGCGAGGGGGGATGTTTTCATGTCCATGAGGTCTCCAAAGGCTACGTTGTCGTGGCGTGATTTTTCAAATAATCCGTGAGCTTAGCCCCTGAAGGGTGGCTTGTCTGTCACAAAAGTCGGACAAGCTTCAAACCTAAAGGCTGCTGGGCCGTACGGGGCGTAGACCCAAATCTATAATGGCCGGTTGCATTTATAGCAAAGAACACCATGAGCCAACCCGTTATTTCCGTTGCCGACATCCGTAAAACATTCCTCGACTTTTTTGAGTCCAAAGGGCACACCGTGGTGGCCTCCAGCCCCTTGGTGCCCGGCAACGACCCGACCCTGATGTTCACCAACTCGGGCATGGTCCAGTTCAAGGATGTGTTTTTGGGCTCCGACAAGCGCTCTTATGTGCGCGCCGCCTCTGTGCAGGCCTGTCTGCGTGCCGGTGGCAAGCACAACGATCTGGAAAACGTGGGCTACACGGCCCGCCACCACACCTTTTTCGAGATGCTGGGCAACTGGTCTTTTGGGGACTACTTCAAGCGCGAATCGCTCAAGTGGGCCTGGGAGTTGCTGACCGAGGTCTATAAGCTGCCCAAAGATCGTTTGTTGGCCACCGTCTACGAAGAGGACGACGAAGCCTATGACATCTGGACGAAAGAGATCGGTTTGCCGCCTGAGCGCGTGATCCGGATTGGTGACAACAAAGGCGGTCGTTATAAATCAGACAACTTCTGGATGATGGCAGACACCGGCCCGTGCGGCCCTTGCTCCGAGATTTTTTATGACCACGGCCCGCACATCCCCGGCGGCCCCCCCGGCAGCCCGGAAGAAGACGGTGACCGTTTCATCGAAATCTGGAACAACGTGTTCATGCAGTTCAACATGGCCGAAGACGGCTCGGTTTCCCCACTGCCCGCCCCCTGTGTCGACACAGGCATGGGCCTAGAGCGCTTGGCGGCCATCTTGCAGCATGTGCACAGCAACTACGAGATCGACATTTTTGACGCGTTGATCAAGGCGGCGTCCCGTGAAACCGGCTGCACCGACCTGAACAACAAGTCTTTGCGTGTGATCGCCGACCACATCCGCGCGACCGCGTTTTTGGTCAGCGACGGCGTGGTGCCCAGCAACGAAGGCCGGGGCTATGTGCAGCGCCGCATCGTGCGCCGCGCCATTCGCCACGGCTACAAGTTGGGCAAGAAAAGCCCGTTTTTCCACAAACTGGTGCCCGATTTGGTCCAGCTCATGGGGGCGGCGTACCCCAATTTGGCCAATCAGGCCGACCGCATCACCGACATCCTGCGCATAGAAGAAGAACGCTTCTTCGAGACCCTGCAAAGTGGCATGCAGATTCTGGATGCCGCCTTGGAGGGGGGCGTCAAGGTGTTGCCTGGCGAAGTAGCGTTCAAATTGCACGACACCTATGGCTTTCCGCTGGACCTGTCGGCCGATGTCTGCCGTGAGCGAGACCTGTCGGTTGACGAAGCCGGGTTTGCCGTGGCCATGGAAAAGCAAAAGGCCCAGGCCCGGGCAGCTGGCAAGTTCAAGATGGACAAGGCGCTGGAGTATTCCGGTGAGGGCAATGATTTTGTGGGCTACGACAACCTGACTTCGCACGCCAAGGTGCAGGCCTTGTTTGCGGACGGCTTGGCGGTGACCGAACTCAAGGCCGGGCAGGCCGGTGTGGTGGTGCTGGACACGACCCCGTTTTATGCCGAATCGGGTGGTCAAGTGGGCGACCAAGGCCTGTTGCACAACGGCGCGGCCCAGTTCGAGGTGTCCGACACCCTGAAGATCAAGAACGATGTGTTTGGCCACCACGGCAGCCTGAAGTCGGGCAGCCTGAAAGTGGGCGATGCGGTGCAAGCCCATGTGAACACCGAATTGCGCGCCGCCACGGTGCGCAACCACAGCGCCACCCACTTGATGCACAAAGCCCTGCGCGAAGTGCTGGGCAGCCATGTGCAGCAAAAGGGTTCGCTGGTGAACGCCGAGCGCACCCGCTTTGACTTTGCGCACAACGCCCCGGTGACCGATGCCGAAATTCGCGAGATCGAAGCCCGCGTGAACGCCGAGATTTTGGGTAACGCTGCGGCCCAAGCCCGGGTCATGGACATTGAGTCGGCCCAAAAAACGGGCGCGATGATGCTGTTTGGCGAAAAGTACGGCGAGACCGTGCGGGTGCTGGACATCGGCAGCAGCCGTGAGCTGTGCGGCGGCACGCATGTGCAGCGCACGGGCGACATTGGTTTGTTCAAGGTGGTGAGCGAGGGCGGTGTGGCCGCTGGCGTGCGCCGCATTGAGGCCGTGACCGGCGTGAATGCGCTGGCTTATTTGCAGTCCCTTGAAGACACCGTGACGCAAGCTGCTGGGTCTTTGAGGGCCCAGCCCGCCGAGCTCAACAATCGCATCGCCCAAGTGCTGGACCAGGTCAAGGCGCTGGAGAAAGAACTGGCTACCGCCAAAGGAAAACTGGCTTCGGCTCAAGGCGATGAGTTGATGACGCAAGCCGTAGACATCAAGGGCGTCAAGCTTTTGGTGGCCCAGCTCGAGGGGGCCGATGTCAAGACTTTGCGCGATACCCTGGACAAGCTGAAAGACAAGCTCAAGTCGGCCGTCATCGTGCTGACGGCGGTGGATGCAGGCAAGGTGCAAATTGCGGCGGGCGTGACGGCTGACAATGTAGGCAAGGTTAAGGCGGGCGAGTTAGCCAACTTTGTAGCGCAGCAAGTGGGCGGCAAAGGCGGCGGCAAGCCCGACATGGCCATGGCAGGTGGCACCGATGCCAGCGCTTTGCCCCAAGCTATGGCCAGCGTGCAAGCTTGGGTGACCGAGCGGGTTTAACCGGGGCCGGGTTCAGCGCAGTAAATCAATGCGGCTGAGGCGAAAGCGTCAGCCGCAACCCACTTTCAAAAGCCTGAACCTGCCCCGTATGCGGGTCGGTAAACCGCACCGACTGCGCTAGCAATTGCATGGGCTGGCTGAAGTCTTCGGCTTCATCGGGCCCTCGTAAAACTTCTGGGTAAAACTGGTCGCCTTCAATGGGCATGCCCAAAGCCATCATGTGCACGCGCAGCTGGTGGCGTTTGCCGGTCACGGGTTCCAACTGGTAAAGAGCGCGGGGGCCTTCGGCGTGCAGCAAGCTGATGCGGGTTTCGCTGTTGGCCGCACCGGGCACCTCTTGGGTCCTAAAAAAGGGCTCCCCCGGCACCAAACGGCTGCTGTAGTTCAGCGGCAAACTCAGGCCCGGTTGGTGCGCCGCCACCGCGTGGTAAGTCTTGTGAATCTGTTTATCGCGAAACAAGGCGTGGTAGGCATCGCGCTCGTGGGCGTGTTTGCCAAACATAACCAAGCCAGCGGTTTCTCGGTCAATGCGGTGCAGGGGCACCAAATCGTCGCAGCCGGTCAGGCGTTTGAGTTGCACCAGCAGACTTTGTTGCACATAAGGTCCCGAGGGGGTGACCGGCATGAAATGCGGTTTGTCGGCCACCAAAAGGTGCGCGTCTTCAAAAACAAGGCTGGCTTGTACCGGCAGCGTGGGTTCGTCGGCCACGTTGCGGTAATAAAAAAACCGTTGACCCTGCTGGCAGGCTTGCTCTGCCAAGGCGGTTTGCCCGTTTTCTTGCAGCACCAAGCCTTGTTGCAGACGCAGCGCCCATTCACTGCGAGAGAT
>CAMDXR010000235.1 GCA_945877725.1 Limnohabitans sp. Rim8 | reverse complement strand
GGGTGCTGCCACCCTTCGCTTGGGTTACAGCGGCTGGAACGGTAACGGTGCAGCTGGCCAACAAGACGACACCAAGTTCGGTATCGGCGTCAAGTATGACCTGAGCAAGCGTACTTACCTGCAAACCAGCTACGCTACCCAAACACGTAAAAATAACACTGGTACAACTCCAGACAAGGACAACAGCAAGCAGTCATTCTTTGATGCTGGTGTCGTTCACTCCTTCTAATCCCCTGCTGGCCCAAGCCAGTTGAGATTTAAAAGACTTGAAAAACCCACCGTGGCAACGCGGTGGGTTTTTTTGTGATTTGAATTTACCTAGGCGCTGGTAATGCGTTGGTATTGCGCCGGTATTTGGCCGGTGTCGCTTGCGTCACAAAACCGTCATCCCTTCTGTGGAAAATGACTTTTCTGATCCCACTTAGAGTCATCGCATCATGAATTCACACCCACTTTCCCGTCGCCAATGGCTTGCTGGTTTGGCCTGTGCGCCGCTGGCTTTTACGCAGGGCGCACAAGCGGCCACTTACCCCGACAAAGCCATCAAAATCATCGTGCCTTTTGCGGCTGGCGCCGGGACCGACGCCATGGGGCGTTTGTTGGCGCAAAAACTGGCCGAGGTGTTCAACACTTCGGCGGTGGTGGAAAACCGCACAGGCGCTTCGGGAGCCATTGGGGCGCAATTTGTGGCGCAAAGCCCAGCCGATGGCTACACCTTGTTGTTGGTGGCCGCCCCCTTTACCACCGTGCCCGCCGTGTTGCCCACCGCAGGCTACGACCCCTTGGGCAGCTTCACGCCCATCAGCATGGTGGCCGAAGGCCCCTTGATGTGGGCATGCAACAAAGATTTACCCGTCAACAACTTGGCCGAACTGGTGGCCTATGCCAAAACCCGGCCCGGGCAACTCAACTACGGCTCGGCGGGGGCGGGCGGCATCAACCATTTGGTGCTGGAGCAACTGAAGGCCCAAACGGGCGTGTCCATCGTGCACATTCCTTACCGGGGCGTGGCCCCCGCCACCTTGGACATGATGGCGGGGCAAATTCAGGTGATCACCGGGACCATTCCGGCACTGGCACCCTTTGTGCGCGATGGCCGCGTCAAGCCCCTGGCCGTGACCACCGCGCAGCGCAACCCGACTTTGCCGCAAGTGCCCGGCTTGGCCGAGCAAGGCTTGGCCGATTTGACGGCGCTGAACTACTTTGGCCTGGTGGCCCCCAAAGGCACGCCAGTTGAAGTGGTGGAGCGCCTGAACCAAGCCTTGGCCCGCGTCATGACCTTGGGCGATGTGCAAGCCCGTCTGAAGGCCGATGCACTCGAGCCCTCACCGCTCGGCGCAGCCCACATGGACAAGTTCATCCGGTCCGACCTGCAGGCATGGCAAAAAGTGGTGCGCCAGCAAGGCATCAAACTGGACACGCTGTAAGCCCAGATGGGGCCGAAGGCATGGACCCCCGATCAGGTCGGGGGTGACAAATACTGGGTTAAGGGTGACAAATACTGGGTTAAGGGTGACAAATACTGAGTTAAGGGTGACAAATACTGAGGCTGAGGTGACAAATACTGGGTTAGGAATGTCAGGCCTTATTGCAGTGGAATGCCTGCTTTTTGAATCACTTCGGTCCAGCGTTTGATGTCGGCATCGAGCAATTGGGCCAGTTGGGTGGGGGTGCTGCTTTGGGCTTGCACATTGAAGCCGGCCAGGCGTTGCACCATGTCGGGCTCGGCCAGCACCTTGGCCACCTCGGTTTGCAGGCGGTTGACAACGGCTGCAGGGGTTTTGCCGGGGGCTGCCAGCGCGTTCCAAGACGACACATTAAAACTGCTGAGGCCTGGCAACTCGCGCACCACGGGCACATCAGGCATGTCGCCCGGACGGCGTGTGCCCATGACCCCCAGCAAGCGCACGGCTTTGGCCGTAATTTGCGGCTTGAGGGGCCCCAAAATCTCCACCACCACGTCGACCTGCCCACCGCGCAGGGCATTGATCACGGCGGGCGTGCCGTTGTAGGGAATGATCTGCGCGATCAGGTTGGCCTGGGTGCGCAGCAGTTCACCCGCCAGGTGCTGGGTGCTGCCAATGTTGATGGTGCCGATGTTCAGCTTGCCCGGGTTGGCTCGGCCATAGTTGACCAGTTCGGCCAGGGTTTTGTGCGGCGACGATTCGGGCACCACGATGGCGATGTCAAACAGGCCCAGCAAAGAAACGGGCGCAAAGTCGGTGCGGGGGTTGAAGGGCAAGGCCTTGAACAAGCCCGCACTCACGGCGGTGCCATTCGACATGAGCAGCAAGGTGTGGCCATCGGGCTCGGCTTTGGCCACCAGTTCGGCCGCCACAATGCCGCCTGCACCCGGCCGGTTGTCGATGACCACGGGCTGCCCCAAAGGGACGCTGAGTTTTTGGGCCACGGCGCGGGCCGTCAGGTCGGCCACACCCCCAGCCCCAAACGGCACCACAATGCGCAGGGGTTTGGAAGGAAAAGGCGTTTGCGCCTGCGCTAAACCCGGACTTAAACACAGGCTCAGACTGGCAGGTACAGTGGCGAGGGCGGTGGCTTGGATCAGTTGGCGGCGGTTCAGCATGGCGATGGATTGGGGCTTTAAAGGGGGTTTTAAGGGGATTGGATGGGGATTGGATGGGGATTGGATGGGGCTTTGCAGGGACTTTAAGGTGCCTTAAGGTGCTTTGAAAGGATCATCCAAACGGCATTGATATTAAGGGGAAATCAACTTGCCGGTGTCGTGTTTGTGTGGCCTCGATGGCAAGAAACTATGCCCGGATAATCCGGTTTTGTTCAGGGTGTTTTCCATAGGAGCGTGATGATGAACGTTTCGCAAAGGGTCTTGTGGTGGTGGGGCCGTGAAGCTCGGTCTTTGTCTTCGTCTTTGACCTCAAAACCGGTATCCGGTGGGTTCTCTGGCCTTGTTTTGTGGTTGCTCCTGTGGGTATGGGGCCTGAGTGCTTGCAGCGTGCCGCCAAAGTCGCCAGCGCCAGCGGCCTCCGTGATGACCAAACCCCTAGCCGGGGCATTGAAATTTGGCCCGCACCAGACGGCCCAATGGGAGCCGGTGCTGTTGCCCGGCAAATTGCGCACCGCCTTCAAACTGGACAAACGCGATCAGCGGGCGGCCGTGCAGGCCCAGGCCGATGCGTCGGCCAGCATGCTGCGCCAGCGCCTGAAGGTGCCTGCCGAGCAACTGGGGCGTTTGCAGTTTCAGTGGCAAATTGAGCAATTGATCACGGGGGCCGACATGGCCGAGCGCGATGCCGAAGACGCTCCGGTGCGCGTAATTTTGGCTTTTGAGGGGGACCGCAGCCGCTTTTCGGCCAAAAACGCCATGCTCAGCGACCTGACCGAAGCCCTGACGGGCGAGCCCTTGCCCTATGCCACCCTCATGTATGTCTGGTGCAACAAACGCCCGGTGGGCACGGTCATCGTCAACCCGCGCAGTGACCGTGTGCGCAAACTGGTCGTAGAGTCCGGCCCGGCCAACCTCAAGCAGTGGCGGCATTACGAGCGCGATATCCGGGCCGATTTCGTCAAAGCCTTTGGCGAAGCCCCCGGCGCTTTGCAGGGTATGGCCATCATGACCGACACCGACAACACCCGCACCACGGCCCGCGCTTGGTACGGCGACATTGTGCTGGACTGAGCGCCCCAGTCTTGTGCGCGACACGCCATTTGGGGGAATTCCCTCTCCCCAAATCAGGCCCACTTGTTGCATAGTCATCACTCTTGACATATTTACTGTTAAAGGTGATTTCGATGAAAAATTCCTCAAAATTAACGCATCTCTCAGCCGCCCTTGTGGTGTCTTTGGCTTTGGCAGGCGGCCTGGCTGCCGGCAGCGCACAAGCCAAAACTTTCAAATGGGCCAGCGCGGGTGAAATCTCGACCTGGGACATTCATTCGCAAAACAACGCACTGCAAAACGGCTTGCATGCGGCGGTTTACGAGTCGCTGGTGTACTACAACAGCCGGACTTTCAAGATTGAGCCCATGCTGGCCACTTCTTGGAACTTGGTCACGCCCAGCCAGTTGCGCATCAACTTGCGCAAAGGCGTGAAGTTTCACGATGGTTCTGATTTCACCGCTGATGACGCCGTGTTCTCGCTCAACCGGGCCATGGCCAAAACCTCCAATTTCAGCCCTTATGTGGTGGGTTTTGACCGCATCGTGAAAGTCGATGCGCACACCGTGGACATCATCACCAAAGGCCCCAACCCAGTGTTGCTGCGCCAAATGACCGAGCTGCGCATGATGAGCAAAGCTTGGGCCGAGAAAAACAACTCGGTGGAACCCAAAGACCTGAAGAACGTGGCGCAAGAAACCTTTGCCAACCGCAACGCCATGGGCACAGGCCCGTTTGTGCTCAAGCAATGGGTGCCCGACCAAAAAATGGTGTTCGACAAAAACCCCAACTGGTGGGGCAAGATGGAGGGCAATGTGACCGAAATCGTCTACACCCCCATCAAGTCCGAGGCCACACGCATTGCGGCCTTGCTCTCGGGTGAGGTGGACCTGGTGCTGGACCCCAGCCCGCAAGACTTGCCACGCCTGCGCAGCAACAACAATTTGAGGGTGATCGATGGCGTGGAAAACCGCACCATTTTCTTGGGCATGGACCAGCACCGCGAAGAGTTGCCTGGCTCCAACGTCAAAGGTAAAAACCCCTTAAAAGACGTGAATGTGCGCAAGGCGCTTTACCAAGCCATCGACATCAACACCATCAACCGCGTGACCATGCGCGGGTTGTCAGAGCCCACCGGGGCGCTGGTGGCTTCGCAGGTGGACGGTTGGACAGAAACCGTGAACAAGCGGTTCCCTTATTCTGTGGACGATGCCAAGAAGCTCTTGACCCAAGCCGGTTACCCCAATGGTTTTGAGGTGGACTTTGCCTGCCCGAACAACCGCTACATCAACGACGAAGAAATTTGCCAGGCCATCACGGCCATGTGGGCCAAGGTGGGGGTGAAGGCTAAGCTGCGCACCCTGCCTTTGGTGACTTACTTCCCCATGATTCAGCGCTACGAAGCCAGCATTTACATGCTGGGCTGGGGCGTGCCTACGTTTGACGCTTTGTACAGCCTGCAGTCCCTCACCCGCACCGTGGGCACGGGGGGCGACGGCAATTACAACGTGGGGCGTTACACCAATACGCGCATGGATTACATCGTGGACCGCATCAAAACCGAGGTTGACTTTCCGGTGCGTAACCGCCTGATGACCGAGGGCCTGCAGTT
>CAMDXR010000234.1 GCA_945877725.1 Limnohabitans sp. Rim8 | reverse complement strand
GCGGGGCGCTCAGCATGAGTCGTCTTGAACGCATTCCGGCGCGTGTTTGTGCCGTCCGGCTCATTTCGGCGGTTCAGCCGGATTTCAAGGCCGAACTCGGTCTGCAAGACACCGATTTCAGCCTCGGTCTGTTCAGTGCAGACTCGGACGATGTGGCCTACATTGCCGCCGATGAGGCCACCAAACAAGCCCAAGTGCGTGTGGTGTTTGGCAGCTCGCTCTATGCGGGCGCGGCGCATGGACCCTCCAGTACCGCCGGAGAGGTGCTGTTGATGTTGGCGGGCAGCTCACCGGCCGAAGTCCGCTCGGGGCTCGACGCTGCACTGGCCCATGTGGCAAACGGTGCCGCCTTTCAATGGGCCAATGATCAACATACGGTGGCGTTTTTGGCGCATGTTGTGTCGCGTTGCGGCAGCTATCTGGCCACAGTGGCGGGGGTGGAAGAGGGCGATGCGCTGGCCTATTTGGTGGCCCCTCCGCTTGAAGCGGCCGTGGGCATTGACGCAGCGCTCAAGGCTTCGGAGGTCCGGCTGGCCGCTTATGTTCGGCCCCCATCCCCTACCAATTATTCCGGCGCCTATTTGCAGGGTTCACAAGCGGCCTGTCAGGCGGCGTGTGCTGCCTTTGCCCAAGCGGTTTGCGATGTGGCCCATCAGCCGCTTCGGTATTGACATGAACGATGACGCGTATGGTTTTTTAGAAGTCAGAGGGCTGGTGACCAGCATTGTGGCGGCCGATGCCATGGTCAAAACTGCGCAGGTGAGGCTCATGGCCAAGATTGAAAACCGGCCCGGACTGATCACGCTTGTGATTTCGGGCGACTTGGGGGCTTGCAGCGCCGCCATTGATGCGGGGCGAACAGCGGCGGCAAGCATCGGGCAGGTGGTGAGCGAGAAGGTCATGGGTCGTCCGGATCTCGGCCTCCGGATATTTTTTGAATAAGCCTTATTGAAGAGTAAGAATCATGAACATCATCAGTCAGAAAGCCCGGGATGCGGGTGTGGTTGGCGCCGGTGGCGCGGGATTTCCTACCCACGTCAAGCTCAATACACCCGCAGAGATTTTTCTGGTCAATGGTGCCGAGTGTGAACCGCTGCTCAAGGTGGATCAGCAACTCGCCGTCAAATACGCGCATTTGCTGGTGCGCGGACTCGAGCTGGCCATGCAGGCAGTTGGCGCACGCGAGGGCATCATTGCCTACAAGGCCAAATACAAGGAAGCCATTGCGGCGGTCACGCCTTTGCTGGCTTCTAACATGCGTGTTCACATCCTTCAAGATGTCTACCCGGCAGGCGACGAAGTCATCACCATTTGGATGGCCACCGGGCGGCGCGTACCCCCTGCAGGCTTGCCCAAAGATGTGGGTGTGGCCGTCAACAACGTGTTGACCCTAATCAATTTAGCCCGAGCCGTGGACAGTGACCAACCCGTGGTGGACCGGACGCTCACCATCTCGGGAGCCGTGGCCTCTCCGATCACGGTGACGGTGCCAAACGGCACCTCCATGCGCGAAGTGATTGCGCGCGCAGGCGGCATCACGGTCAACAAGCCTCGTTACATCAGTGGTGGCCCAATGATGGGCAAGTTGCTGGACACCATTGACCAACCCATCACCAAGACCACCGGCGGCATCATCGTGCTGGACGAAGACCATGTGTTGATCAAGCGCCATTTGCAACCCATGCGCGACGTCATGGCCATTGCAAGGGCCACTTGCGAGCAGTGCAATCTGTGTACCGAGCTGTGCCCGCGCCATTTGGTCGGTCACGAATTGCACCCTGCACTCATCGTGCGCTCAGCCAATTACCACGACATAGGCAAACCCTCTGTGCTGTTGTCAGCCCTGACTTGCTCGGAGTGCGCCATTTGCGAGCAGTGGGCTTGCCCGGTGGGCATTTCACCCATGCGAATCAACATTGCCCTGAAAGCCAAGTTTCGCGAAGAGGGCGCTCGCTATGTCGGGGATTTACGCCCCCTGGACCCGATGGCAGAACACCGCTTGGTGCCCATCTCCCGTCTCATTGCCCGGCTGGCCGTGGGGGTCTACAACAAAAAAGCACCGCTGGACGAAAGCCACTTCGAACCGCAACGTGTTGAACTGCTGCTGCGCCAACACGTAGGCGCTGCAAGCTTGCCCGTGGTGCAAGTAGGCGACACGGTCAGCCGGGGGCAGTTGGTGGCAGAGATTCCACCTGAGGCCTTAGGCGCTCGCCTGCACGCCAGCATCAGCGGACGGGTGGAAGCCGTTACCGCACATTCCATCACCATTGTTCAGGGAGACACCCCATGAGTTACCACGCCATCGGCTTGATCGAGTCCACCAGCATTGCCCAGGGCATTGCCGCTGCGGACGCCATGGCCAAATCGGCCAACGTGCAAATTTTGATCGCCAAAAGCATTTGTCCCGGTAAATACATTGTGATGATTGGCGGCGATGTCGCTGCTGTTCAGCAATCGGTGGATGCGGGGGGCGGTTTGTCGCCCGATGTGATTGTGGACAGCTTTGTCATCCCCAACGTTCACCCCTCGGTGTTGCCCGCCATCAGTGGGGGCACCCACATCGAAAACATCGCGGCCATCAGCGTGATTGAGACCTACTCGGTGGCGGCCACGATCGAGGCCACCGATGCCGCCGTCAAGGCCGCGCAGGTGGAGCCGATTCGGATGCACTTGGCCTTTGGTATTGGGGGCAAAAGCTATGTCATCCTGACCGGGGAGGTGGCCGACATCATGGCCGCCACCGAAGCCGGGGCTGCGGTGGCCAGCGACAAGGGATTTTTGGTATCCAAAATCGTCATTCCTCGGCCGCACCAGCAATTGATTGATCAATTGTTGTAGTTTTGCTTTCAGCCACCGATTCGGGTGGTGAAAAACCTGCCTTGATTGACCCTTTAAAGGGCGTTCAAATGCATTCGCTCCCCCCAACGGCGGGCTGCGCGACAATCAGCATTTGCCCAATGTTTGCCTTTGCACCATGAACAACATTCCAACCACCGCTGTGGTGCGTGGCGCTTGCCCGCACGACTGCCCTGACACCTGCGCCTTGCTGACCACGGTGGAAAACGGCCGGGCCGTCAAAGTGCAGGGCAACCCGAATCACGCCCAGACCGATGGCGTGTTGTGCACCAAAGTTTTGCGTTACACCGAGCGCACCTACCACCCCGAGCGTTTATTGCAACCCCTGCGGCGGGTGGGCCCCAAAGGCGCGGGCCAGTTTGAACCCGTGAGCTGGGACGAGGCTTTGGATGCCATTGCCGAACGCCTGAAAGTGATTGCCGCACACGACCCACAAGCCGTGTTGCCTTACAGCTACGCAGGCACCATGGGCTTGGTTCAAAGTGAATCTGTGGCCGCGCGGTTTTTTCATAAGCTGGGCGCGTCTTTGCTGGACCGCACCATCTGCGCCTCTGCTGGAGCCGAAGCCCTGACGCAAACCTTGGGCAACAAGGTGGGCACGAAGGTCGAGTTTTTCGCCGAATCCAAATTGATCCTGATTTGGGGCAGCAACTCGATTGGCAGCAACTTGCATTTTTGGCGTTTAGCCCAAGCGGCCAAACGCGATGGGGCCAAACTGGTGTGTATTGATCCACGCCGCACCGAAACGGCCGAAAAATGCCACGAACACATCGCCCTTCGCCCAGGCACCGATGCCGCGCTGGCGCTGGCACTCATGCACGAGTTGATCGTCAACGATTGGCTGGACCAAGACTATATTGACCGCTACACCTTGGGGTGGGCGGGCTTACGCGAGCGCGCGATGCAGTGGACGCCCGAACGCGCCGCCGAGGTTTGCGGCGTTCCGGTGGCACAAATCAAACAACTGGCCCGCGACTGGGGCACCACCCAGCCTGCCGCCATTCGCCTGAATTACGGCATGCAACGGGTGCGTGGGGGTGGCAACGCTGTGCGGGCCGTGGCCTGTTTGCCCGCACTCACCGGGGCATGGCGGCAGCGCGGGGGCGGCCTTTTGTTGAGCAGCTCAGGGCATTTTCCGGTGCGCCGTGCGGCCTTGCAGCGGCCCGATTTATTGGGCCAGCAGCGCCCCCGAACCATCAACATGACCACCATTGGGGACAGTTTGCTGCAGCCCGCATCGCCCGAATTCGGCCCCCAAATTCAGGCCTTGCTGGTTTACAACAGCAACCCCGTGGCCATTGCCCCCGAATCGGGCAAGGTGGTGCAGGGTTTCAGCCGCGAAGACCTGTTTACCGTGGTGTTGGAACATTTCCAGACCGATACGGCCGATTACGCCGATTTCATCTTGCCCGCCACCACCCAACTCGAGCATTGGGACATTCATACCAGCTACGGGCACACCGATGTGCTTTTGAACCGACCCGCCATTGCCCCCGTGGGCGAGGCTCGGACCAACACCGACATCTTCAGGGCCTTGGCGCAGCGCATGGGGTTTACAGACCCTTGTTTTGCTGAGAGCGATGAAAGTCTTTGCCGCAGTGCCCTGGGCGATGAAAAAGACTTTGAAGTGTTGCTGGCCAACGGGTTTGCCTCTTTGCCCTTGCCCGATGCCCCATTTGCTCAAGGTGGGTTTCCCACGCCCTCTGGCCGTTGCGAGTTTTTTAGCCAGCGTTTGGTCGATCAAGGCCTGGACGGTTGGCCCGACCACCTGCCCAACTACGAGCTGGCCAGACCTGGGGGACACTACCCGCTGGCCATGATCTCGCCTCCGGCACGGAATTTTTTGAACTCGAGTTTCGTCAACGTCAAAAGCTTGCGCGACATCGAAGCCGAGCCGATTCTCGAGATGCATCCACAAGATGCAGCATGTCGCGGCATTGTCGATGGTGATGTGGTCAAGGTTTTCAACGATCGGGGCATTTACCACTGCAAGGCCCGGCTTAATCAGCGCGCCCGCTTGGGGGTGGTCAATGGGCTGGGTGTTTGGTGGCGCAAGCTGGGCCTGAACGGGACCAATGTGAACGAGTTGACCAGCCAAAACTTGACCGATTTGGGCCGTGCGCCCGTTTTTTACGACTGTTTGGTGGAAGTGGCTGTGAACGACAGCCAATTAACGGCACCAACGCTTAAGGAAATCCAGCATGCCTGAGCTCAAAATTGAACGCGAACACACTTTGGGTTTGGCAGGCGCACGGGCAGTGGCCGTCAAGTGGCGCGAGCAGGCCGAGCAAGAGTGGGGCATGACTTGCGAGTCAGAGATGGGCGAAACCACAGACCAAATGCGGTTTGCTCGCAGTGGCGTGAGCGGTGAACTGACGGTGACCGCCACGCGGTTTGACTTGCAGCT
>CAMDXR010000233.1 GCA_945877725.1 Limnohabitans sp. Rim8 | reverse complement strand
TTGGCAGCGACTTTGCTGACGGCTTTGGAGCCCGATGCCTTTGAGGAACGGCTTGGGAAAATATCTTGAGAGGTCAGACCGTATTCGGCCACCAATTCACGCACTTTGGTCAGGGCGCTGGAGATTTCATTTTGGCGGGCTTGAGCAATGGCTTGCTCAAGAGCTTCGCGCTGGGCCAATAATTCTTTGTAGCTTGCTGTCATGGTAAGTTCCCGATTAAAAAATTTTAGAGTCTCTAATATACACCAAACTAAATGCACTTATTAAATTAAATTGATATAAACCCATTTCCCGAGAAAATTGTTTACTTAATTTTTATTGATTTTTTATGAATGGTTAATCCAACTCACCATTTATCTGATCTCAAATACCGTTTTTAGGTGCTGTAGCGATGCTCTTACTCCCTTTTAGAGGATATTTACACGTTCTATTTTTGCGCTACTGATTAAAAAATATTCAACTCACTGGGACATCCGTCAATCGTGTGGCCAATACTTTATCTATGCGCCGTGCATCAAGGTCAACGACCTTAAATCGCCATTCATCAATCTCGATCACTTGGCCCTGATTGGGTAATTGGCCCAAAACATACATCAACAGGCCAGCCAGGGTGTTGTATCGGCTTTTGTCTTCAGCAGGCAATTCTTTAATGTCGAGTCGGGTCTTGAGTTCATTGACCGGCATGATGCCGTCCAACAGCCAACTGCCATCTTCATTTTGCGTAGCCCAAGCATCGGTTTGCGTGTCGGGTTTGAGTTCTCCGGTAATGGCTTCCAGCAAATCCAGCGGGGTCAATAAGCCTTGCACTTCGCCATATTCGTCCACCACAAACAGCATGCGACTGGAATGGTCGCGCATTTGCTCTAGCAATTCCATGCCAGTTAAGGTTTCGGGCACAAAGTGCGCAGTTTGAACATGGTTTTCCAGCGCTCGGTTGTCGCTTTGCGGCAGTGCCAAAAGGTGCGAGAGACTGATCACGCCAATGATGTGTCCCAACCCATCGCGGCACACGGGGTACCAAGAGTGGTTGCCCTGTTCCAGCATTTGGTTGATGCGATCCATGGCTTGTTTGGGCGAAAGATGGGCCTCGAGCCATTGAATGTCGCTGCGCGGGGTCATCATGGAGGTGAGCGGGCGATCGTCTAGGTGGAATACGTTGCGCACCATCTGGTGCTCGTGCTCTTCGATCAAGCCTGCGTCAACGCCTTCGACCAGACTGGCCGTAATTTCTTCTTCGGTCACGGCGCGGCTGCCCTTGCTGTCAATGCGCATGAGTTTGAGCATGCCCTGGGTACACAGCGAGAGCAATTTCACAAAGGGACCGGCTACTTTGGCCAGCCAAGCCATGGGGCGAGCCACCAAACGGGCTACGGCCTCTGGGTAGAGTTGGCCAATTCGTTTGGGCACCAATTCACCAAAAATAATGGTGGTGAAGGTGATGATCGTGACCACGATGGCGGTGGCTGTGATGCTGGCGACAGATTCGGTCAGGCCCCATTGAATCAGCGCGAGCGCCAGGCCCCCACTGAATGCGGCCTCGCCCACAATGCCATTGAGCACCCCGATGGAGGTGATGCCCACTTGCACCGTAGACAAAAACTGGGTGGGTTCTTCGAGCAATTTGAGGGCGGCGTGCGCCCCTTTGTCACCCGCCTCCTCCATGGCTGCCAGCCGGGCTTTGCGGCTGGAGGCCAAGGCCAGCTCGGACATGGCAAACACGCCGTTGAGCAAGGTGAGGAAAACAATCAATAAAAAGTCCATACCCAACATTGTGCCAAGAGTCGACATTCAGGCACTTTCAACCCCCAGCAATGCCCGGTAACCCCCTGTCAAACCCGCTCCCCTCCGCCATACCCTGCCCCCCTTTCATACCCTGCCCACTCTGTCATACCCGGCCACGACGGGGTATCCATCGCCACCTAAAGCATGGCCCTCCGATCAGGTCGGGGTGACAAAACGCCACCTTGCAACGCTCGTCACGGGCAGCTTGGGGATTTGGGACAATCTATACAAGAGGTGTTTATGGCTGTTTATTGGGTGGGCGATGTTCAGGGCTGCGATGCGCCGTTGGGGCGGTTGCTGGAAATTTGCGATTTTTCGCCAAGCCGGGATCATTTGTTTGTTTTGGGAGATTTGGTTAATCGTGGCCCAGCTTCGGCCGAGGTGTTGCGACGCCTGATGGCTTTCGGCGGTGCTGTGGATTGCGTTTTGGGCAACCACGACTTGCATTTGCTGGCGGTGGCGGCCGGGGCCGGTCGGCTGAAACCCATGGACACCTTGGATGGCCTATTGAACGCCGATGACCGCCCTGCCCTGTTGGATTGGTTACGCCATCAGCGCATGGCCATTTGGCAACACGATGTGCTGATGGTGCACGCCGGGGTTTTGCCCTCTTGGTCGGTGACCACTGCGCTGGCTTTGGCCGCCGAAGTAGAAGCGGTGTTGCGGGGGCCGGATCTGAGTGATTTTTTACACCAGATGTACGGCAACGAGCCTGCCGCTTGGCACGATGATTTAAAGGGCGTAGACCGGTTGCGGGTGACCGTGAACGCGCTGACGCGCTTGCGTTTTTGCTCTGCCGACGGCGTGATGGAGTTCGCGACCAAAGAGGGTGCAGGCGCTGCACCCGAGGGTTTCATGCCATGGTTTGATGTGCCGGGCAGACGCACCGCCGATGAGACCGTCGCATTTGGTCATTGGTCAACTTTGGGCTTGCTCCAGCGCCCGGATGTGTGGGCGCTGGACACCGGATGCGTGTGGGGTGGCTGCTTGAGCGCCATGCGCTTGGGCTCGGATGGCCAGCACGAATTGCTTCAGGTGAAGTGCGAACAAGCACAACAACCGGGCTGAAACCTTTGCCGGGGTTTAAATGCAGGGGTTGAACTAAAGGGGTTTCAATGGCCCGGTTTCAGCAAGACCAACAAAGCGCCAGCGCCGCCTTCTGACGGCTTGGCTTGCACAAAAGCCATGACCTGATTTTTTTGAATCAACCAACTGTGAACCTTCGGTTTGAGCACTGGGGTTTTGCCGGGCGAGCCAAGCCCCTTGCCATACACCACACGCAAGCAGCGCAGGCCTTGGCGGTGCGCCAAGCGGATGAAATCGGCCAGCGCAACGCGGGCTTCATCGGTGCGCAGGCCGTGCAGGTCAATTTCGCGCTGAATGGACCAACCGCCTTTACGAAGTTTTTGGGTCACGTCAATGCCTACGCCAGGGCGACGGAAACTGAGGGCGTCGTCGGTTTCGAGCAAGCTGCTGACATCAAAGCCATCGCTTAACGCGTCGCGCAAAACGGCTTCTTCGTCCTTTTTGCGTTGCGCCGCCACGGGCGCGGGTGCAGGGGTGCTGATGCTGGCTTGTCCGTTGACGGGCAGCCGCTTGATGGCACCGACAGCGCGGGCAAACAGGTTGGATTCAGCCTCGCGTTGGCGTGCGGCAGCGGTGCGGGCCGCCAGTTCGGCCTGGGCTTTTTCATGGGCCTCGGCCAATTTTTTCTGGACTTTTTTAAGATCTTGCAGCGTGTTGATTTTCACCCGGGTGATCCTGCCATAAAAGAAGAGGTTTATGCCTCAAAAATGAAGCATCGGTCGCGGCTAGGGGCAAAAATTTCAGCGGCGCTTGAGACAGAAAATAAAGCTGTTTTCGGTTTTTTCCTGCGACACCAGCTCGTTGCCTGTTTGGCGCGCAAAAGCCTCGAAATCGCGCCAAGACCCAGGGTCGGTGGCAATCACTTTGAGCATTTGGCCCGCCGTCAACTCGTTCAAAGCCTTTTTGGCCTTCAATATGGGCAAGGGGCAGTTCAGGCCACTGGTGTCTATTTCTTTGTCGATGTGCATCACGTTTCCTGATTCGGCGCTCATATTGATTCTCGGTATCCGGGGGTCGCTTTTGTATCAGCTGGGTTCTTGGCTTTGGGCCTCGCGCTCGGCCCAGCTCATGAACTTGGGCTCAATGCCCTGGGTGCGCAACCAGTCGGCCAAGGCGTAGCCGGTCCCTGCGGGCCAGCAGATCAAATCTTTCAAGTCAAACATCTGGTATTCGGCCAATTCGGGCGAAAGCCGCACCTCGCCTGCCGCTACCGCGTGGTAGGCAATGATGACTTGGTTCATGCGCTGGAAGTCGTACACGCCAATGAGTTTGAGGGCGGACACGGTCAAATTGGTTTCTTCGGCAATCTCACGCGTGATGCCTTCTTCGGGTGTCTCTCCGGCCTCCATGAACCCCGTGATCAGGGCAAAACGACGCCCCGGCCACGCGGCGTTGCGCGCCAGCAAAATTTGGTCACCCACTTGCACAATGCCCGCCAACACGGGGGTGGGGTTGTTCCAGTGGGTAAAGTCGCAAGCCGTGCAACGCAGGCGCAAGGTTTCGCCACCATCTTCGAGTTGCGATACCCAAGCCAGCGGATTGGCGCACTGCGGACAAAAACGAAATTCAGCCATGGCAGGCCCTCGGGTCAGGCGGGGAAAACGCCGGTCGACAAATAACGGTCACCGCGATCGCAGACGATGAACACGATGGTGGCGTTTTGCGCTGTTTTGGCCACTTGCTGGGCCACCCAGCAGGCCCCGGCGGCTGAGATGCCCGCAAAAATACCTTCGGTGCGCGCCATTTGGCGGCAGGTTTCTTCGGCATCGCTCTGGCTGACGTACACCAACTCATCCACATGGCTCGCGTCGTAGATCTTGGGCAGATATTCTTGCGGCCATTTGCGAATGCCGGGGATGCGCGAACCCTCGCTGGGCTGCGCCCCAATGATGCGGATGGCCGGGTTCATTTCCTTTAAATAGCGAGACACGCCTGTGATGGTGCCGGTGGTGCCCATGGCGCTCACAAAGTGGGTGACCTTACCGCCCGTTTGCTCCCAAATTTCAGGCCCGGTGGTTTCGTAATGGATGCGCGGGTTGTCGGTGTTAGAAAACTGGTCCAGGATGCGCCCCTTGCCCTGTGCCGCCATGTTGTCGGCCAGGTCACGGGCGTATTCCATGCCGCCACTTTTGGGTGTGAGGATCAATTCGGCCCCAAAGGCTTTCATGGTCTGGGCGCGTTCAATGGACAAGTCCTCCGGCATGATCAAAACCATGCGGTACCCCTTGATGGCTGCAGCCATGGCCAAGGCGATCCCGGTGTTGCCCGAGGTGGCCTCTATTAAGGTGTCGCCGGGCTTGATCTCGCCGCGCTCTTCGGCCCTGCGAATCATCGACAAAGCGGGCCGGTCCTTCACGGAACCGGCAGGGTTGTTGCCCTCTAGCTTGCCCAAAATGACGTTGTT
>CAMDXR010000232.1 GCA_945877725.1 Limnohabitans sp. Rim8 | reverse complement strand
AGATGACCTCAAAACCGTTGGTCAAGCGCACTTTGGCAACTTTACGCAGAGCGGAGTTAGGCTTTTTAGGCGTTGTGGTGTACACACGGGTGCAGACACCACGACGCTGTGGAGAGTTTTGCATCGCAGGGCTTTTGGACTTGGTCGTTTCGACCTCGCGCCCCTGACGCACCAATTGATTGATGGTTGGCATTGTTTAAAACGTCCCTAAACGTTTGGATTTGACAAAAGAAAACTTCTCCGCCCCAAAAGCGGAAAAGCCCGCCAGTATAACCGCCCTGCGGCCGAGTGGCAAATTATCTGGAATCAAACTTGAAAGTGGGCGCAGGTTTTCACTTGATCCACAAGCGAATGGAGTCCCAGGCCCGCCCCAAAACGCCTGCTTGTTCCACCGCCTCCAGCGCCACCAAGGGGACATCAAACAAAGGCTGGTCGCCGCGCATGATTTTCAGCGAGCCGACAGACTGGCCTTTGGTGAAGGGGGCCACCAGGGGGTCTGGGCGGGCCACTTGGGTTTTGATCTGGGCTGCGGTTCCTGCTGGGACGGCAATCACCATTTGCTGGAAAGAGCCCAGCTTGACAAGGGGTGTTTTACCCTGCCACACCTCGGGACTGACCACCGTTTGACCGGCCTCGAAGAGTTTGACGGCATCAAAGGCCGTGTAACCCCAGTTCAAAAGCTTTTGGCTTTCGTTAGCCCGTGCATTTTCGCTGTCCGCACCCAACACCACCGACAAAAGGCGGCGCGCACCCACATTGGGCAGGTCTCGTTTGGCGGTGGCCACAAGGCAATAACCCGCTGCATTGGTGTGCCCTGTTTTCAAGCCATCCACGGATGGGTCCCTAAAAAGCAGTAAATTTCGGTTACTGTCGTTGGCCGCTGGCGTTCCTGGGTAGCGGTACTTTTTGATCGCGTAATAAGTCACATAATCCGGAAAATCACGCAGCAAGCGGGTCGCCAGAATACTCAAATCCCGCGCTGTCGTGGTGTGACCGGCCTCAGTCAGGCCCTCTGGATTGCGGTAACTGGAGCTTTTCATGCCCAACACCTTGGCTTGGTCATTCATTAGTTGCACGAAGCGCTCCACACTCCCGGCGACTCCCTCGGCGAGTGCCACTGTGGCGTCATTGCCCGATTGAACAATCATTCCTTTGATCAGATCTTCGACCGGGACCTGCATTTTGGGGTCAATGAACATGCGTGACCCCGGCATCTTCCAAGCCCGTTCTGAAACCGGCATGGTTTGCTTCAAATCTATTTTGCGTGACTTCAAGGCATCAAACACCAAATATGCCGTCATCAACTTGGTCAAGGACGCTGGCTCCACGGACATGTCCGGATCTTTGGCTGCCAAAACCTGGTTGGCGGTGATGTCAATCAGCAAATAGGCCTTTGCCGCGACTTCAGGGGGCTGGGGCATTTGGGCATGTCCGCTCAGGGCAATGCTTGCCAGCAATAGAGCGGTCAGGTTTTTAAACAAGGATTTCATGGTTCTCAGTCATCAGGCTTTGCGCACCCACACCGGGATGCAACAGGAATCAAGCACGCAGGTGGCGTGCTACCAGCGCTTTAAGGAGGGGCAATTGTCCGTGAAAGAAATGTTCCACCCCCGGAATCACCGTGACCGGCAAGGATTGGGGCCGGGCCCAGTCCATGACGCTGCTCAAGGGCACGGTGTCATCTTGCTCGCCATGCAATACCAAAGTATTCTCATGCAGGTCGGTGGCGATGGGGGCCACCCCAAAACGCGAGGCAGCGGTCCCCACCAGCACCAACTTTTCGGGGCTGCGCGCTGGCGCTAAGGCTTGCACCACATGGCTGGTAACAAAAGCCCCAAAAGAAAAACCTGCCAACGCCAAGGGCCCATCAGGGGCGAGTTGCTGAATCACCGACAACATGTCCCGGGCCTCGCCCCGGCCTTCGTCGTAGACACCCGAACTGGCGCCTACCCCTCTGAAATTGAAACGGACAGCTTGCCATCCGCACTGAACAAAGGCCCTGGCCAAAGTCTGCACGACCTTGTTTTGCAGGGTGCCGCCATACAAGGGGTGGGGGTGCGCAATGACTGCTGTGCCATGGATACTGCCCTCAGAGGACTTGTCCAGCACAGCCTCAATGACGCCAGCCTCTCCTGTCAAGCTCAAGGACTGGGTGACGGAATTCATCAGCGCCCCAAGTGTGCGGGTGTCACTAGGCGCTCGACGACCTGACCATTTTTCAAATGCGATTCAACGATTTCGTCAATGTCACTCTGATCCACATAGGAGTACCAAACGCCCTCGGGATACACCACGGCCACGGGGCCGCCAGAACAACGGTCCAGACACCCCGCCTTGTTCACCCGAACTTGACCAGGGCCGGCCAAGCCCAAATCCTTGACTCGGGCTTTGCAATGGTCAAACGCTGCTTGGGCATTGTGTTGGGCGCAGCAAGCCTCGTTGTTTTTTCGCTCATTGAGACAAAAAAAGATGTGGCGCTTGAAATAGGGGTGGGTGTTTTCTGAAGTCATCATTGAATTTTAGGCTGACACCGTTTCAAACATCTGCGCTATCGCCAGCTGAAGACAATCGGCCCACCAAGTACAGCAGCAAGGCATAAGGCCATAGCCACCCCAGCCACTGAATCAGCCCATGAAACCGAATAAAACGGCCCTGCTCCCAAGTCTGCAAAGTCAAAGCAAAGTAAGCATCGGCAGAGGCGTTGTTGAGTAAGCTGAGTTGCCACACCAAGGCGGCCAGCGCCAGCACCCAACACATCCGGGGCGAGCTGAAAGACATGACAGCCATCCCCAAGACAGCGCCCGCCAAGCCGACCCATACTTCTGAGCTGACCCAGTCCCAGGCGTGCGCCGGGCCATAGGTCAAGGCAGCCGACAAGGCGCTCGCCAGAAAACCCACCAACACCACCAGCAAGGCCACCGTGATGCGCTGCCGCCATTGGCGTAACACACCGAAGGCCAGCAAGCTGGGCAACAACAGCCCAATGGTGACGCACAAAATTTCGCTCACGGGCAACATAGGCTGCAGTTCAACCTCTCTTAAAGGCAGCCACTCCAGCAGGAAAGAGTCTTCCAGCACATGGACCAAGGTGGCCTCAACCCGCTCCAGCACCTGACCCAAACCAAAGGTCACAGGCACCGGAAACAACAAAGCCAAGGGCCAGACAGCCAACAAAGCCATGGCCCCACTCGCGTCAGATACAAACCAACGGTCACGAAACCGGCTCCAGCGGTCCAACAGGCCGACCCACTCCATTGCGCGTGCCGTCACGGCACCCAAAAAGGCCCCACACAGGTTCAAAGCAGCGTCCACATTGGAAGGCACGCGCACCGGCAAAAACATTTGCAAGGACTCCATCAGCAAAGACAGGGCTGCTGCGGCCATTGTGGCCAACAAAATAGCGGGCCAGCGACGCCGGGTTCGGTGCAAAGCCAAGGCCAACAAAAACCCGAACGGCGCATAGCCCAGCACATTGGATAAAACATCAAAACCCGTCCAATAGCGGGGCAATGGAGCCGTTAAAAAGGCCCAGGGCGCTATACCCTGAATACGCCAATTGTCAAAAGGGTAGAGGCTGGCGTAGACGATCAGGACCGCGTAAATCCACACCAAGGGCCAGGCAGCGGTTTTGCGCAGGTGAGAAGTGCGCACTTCAATGTCCTTAGAAAGGCTTGACCACAACCAAAATAACGGCCACCAACATGAGTAAAACTGGGGCCTCATTGAACCAGCGGAACCAGATGTGGCTGCGTTGCATTTGCCCTTGGGTGAATTTGCGCAAAATCAGGCCGCACCCATGGTGGTAACCCAGCAAGGCCACCACGATGGCCAGTTTGGCATGCATCCAGCCCTGCCCAGGGCCACGACCAATGCCGTAATAAAGCCACAACCACAAGCCCAAGACCAAGGCGGGAACCGCCAAAATCGTCATAAAGCGGTACAACTTGCGCGCCATCAGCAGCAAGCGTTCGCGCTCGGCCACCGAGGCAGGTTCCACCATGGCCAGATTGACAAAAATGCGGGGCAAATAAAACAAGCCGGCAAACCAGCTGGCAATAAAAACGATATGAAGGGCTTTGATCCAGAGCATGCTGCAAGTGTAGTCAGAGAAGGCCGCGCCGTACCAGACGTTCAGATCAGGCAAAAAAAACCCCCGACCAGAGGCCGGGGGCAGCAAGCCTTTTAGCGTTACCGCGTCAAAGGCCCCGCTCAGGGAGGAAAAGCGGGAGGCAGCAAGCTGCCCGCATTGAATCTAACAAATAATAAAATCATTAACAAGATGATTTTTATACTTTGTATCATTTTTGCCAGTTAACACTTTGACTCTGGCGAAACACGCCTCAGAGGCCACTTGATTTGGCGCGCGCCAGGACTTCAGGCACAATTTTCGCCATGAACCCTGTCGCCTCCTTCCCCTCCAGCCGCCCACGCCGCCTGCGCCGTGACGAATTCACCCGCAACTTGGTGCGCGAGCACCAGGTCACACCGCACGACCTGATTTATCCGGTTTTCGTGCTGGACGGCCAGAACCAACGCCAAGCCGTTGGCTCCATGCCGGGTGTCGAACGCTTGAGCTTGGACCTTCTTTTGCCGGTGGCCGAAGACTGCGTCAAGCTGGGCATTCCGGTGATGGCCTTGTTCCCGGTGATTGATGCCTCGCTGAAAGACCCCACCGGACGAGAAGCCATGAACCCCGATGGCCTTGTGCCCAAGGTGGTGCGCGAACTGAAAAAACGCTTTCCCGAGCTGGGTGTGATGACCGATGTGGCCCTGGACCCCTTCACCAGCCATGGTCAGGATGGCCTGTTGGACGAAACGGGGTACATCCTGAACGACGAAACCACCGCCGTACTGGTGCAACAAGCGCTGACGCAAGCCGAGGCCGGGGTCGACATGGTCGCCCCCAGCGACATGATGGACGGCAGAATTGGTGCCATTCGCCAGGCACTGGAGGCGCGGGGCCTGATTCATACCCGCATCATGGCCTACAGTGCCAAGTACGCCAGTGCGTTTTACGGCCCTTTCCGCGACGCTGTCGGATCGGCTGGCAACCTGGGCAAAAGCAACAAAAAGGTCTACCAGATGGACCCTGGCAACAGCGATGAAGCCCTGCGCGAAGTGGCCATGGACCTGGCCGAAGGGGCAGACATGGTCATGGTCAAACCCGGCATGCCCTACTTAGACATCGTACGCCGTGTGAAAGACGAGTTCAAAGTGCCCACCTTTGCCTACCAGGTGTCGGGTGAATACGCCATGCTCAAAGCCGCAGCCCAAAACGGCTGGCTCGACCACGATTTGGTCATGATGGAAAGCCTGCTG
>CAMDXR010000231.1 GCA_945877725.1 Limnohabitans sp. Rim8 | reverse complement strand
GCTTTATCCCAATGAGGGCTTTATCTGTTGGGGGTATATTTCGGGCTTGCTGGAACGGTAATTCTCTAAAGGCTGACTAAAGGCCAATGTGTTTTTCCGTTGAGCTGCCGTGATTGGCCGTGATTGGCGCTACCCGGCCTCAAAAGGCATAGACTGACCGATGCTTGTCGGCAACTTCGCTGCCCCAGTTCCACAACCCCCCCCATCGCTCCATTTGGCCCAAGCTGTCTGGATGCCTTCAGACCCCATGAGCCCATCGGAGTGCCTTGATGCGTGAAAAGTTTCGTTCCCGAGAAGCGGCTATGCCCTTCATCATGCTGGCCGTGTTGATCGACATGGCAGCCATTGGGGTCATCATTCCGGTTTTGCCCATGCTGGTTGGCAGTTTTTCCACTGACCCAGCAGACCAGGTTTATTGGTACGGCGTGTTGGCCGTGGCGTTTGGGGTGGCCAACTTTTTGGCAGCACCCGTGTTGGGCGCCCTGTCAGACCGTTTTGGTCGCCGGCCCGTGTTGTTGTTGGGTTTTATGGGGCTGGGCCTGAGCTTTTTTGGCATTGCCATCAGCACCACCCTGTGGGGTTTGATCGTGGTGCGCACGGTGGGCGGGGCCATGCAGGCCAATGCAGCGATTGCCAACGCCTATGTGGCCGATATTTCTGCCCCCGAACAACGGGCCAAGCGCTTTGGCTTGTTGGGCGCCATGATGGGCTTGGGGTTCATTGTGGGGCCGGTTTTGGGTGGTTTGCTGGGGGCGGTTAATTTGCATTTGCCGTTTTATGTGGCGGGCGGCCTGACCTTGCTCAACGGCTTGTATGGTTATTTCGTCTTGCCAGAGTCCCTGCCAGAGTCGCAGCGCAAGCCGTTCAGCTGGCGTTCTGCCAACCCGGCCACTTCTTTGCATAAGCTGGCGCAGCTCAAAGGCGTGGGCCCGTTGGTGGGCGTGGTGGCTTTCAGTGGCTTGGCGCAGTTCGTTTTGTACACGGTCTGGGTGCTCTACAACAACTTCAAATTTGGCTGGGGGCCAGAAGAAAACGGGTGGTCGCTGGCCGTGGTGGGCATCGTGGCCGTGCTGGTGCAAGGGGTGCTGATGGGCCGTTTGCTCAAAATCTTCCCGGTACAAAAGCTGGTCATCATGGGTTTGGTTTCATCGGTCTTGGCCTATACGCTGTGGGGCGCGGCCACCGAGGGCTGGATGATGTATGCCGTGATTGCCTTTAATTTGCTGGGCGGCACGGTCGCCGCCTCGGTGCAAAGCCTGATTTCATCGGCCGCAGACAGCAAAAGTCAAGGCCAGACCATGGGCGCAGTCAGCGCACTGACCAGCCTGACGGCCGTGGTGGCCCCCATGTTGGGCGCCCCTTTGCTGGCTGTGGTATCGCATTTGCCCCAAGGCGACTGGCGAATCGGGGCACCGTTTTACTTTTGCGCATTGCTGCAGCTAGCCGCCTTGGCGTTGGCGATATGGCATTTGCAAAGGCACAAAAGGCGGCAGTTGAAAGGGTGACTTAGGGGGCCGAACCAAGTCAGGGTCGCTGACGCAAAACCATGTCGTCACGCCTGATTTCTACGTCAAAATTTCTGAGAAAGGCTTGACCCAGCAGGGCTTGTTCGGACCGCAGCCCACTCAGGCCCACCGTGATGGTGGCGTCATTCAGCACCAAATGGCCCGCCCGCACGGGCACCCCCCGCACCAGTTCACCCGGAAGTTGGCCGTTGGCGGTGCTGAGGGTGATTTTTTGTCCCGCAGGCAGTTGGGCTTTGTCAGCCAAAGCTTGGCTAATGCTCACATGACTGGCCCCGGTGTCCACCAAAAACGTCACGGGTTGGCGGTTGACCTCGCCGTCGACATGAAAGTGTCCGTCGCGCTGGCGAGGAATGACCAAGTCACCCGTGCTGGAGGCATAGGGTTTCAGGCTGGCCTGACGGTTTTGCTCGAAAAGGTCAAACACGAAGTACAGCAAAGCCGCCACAGCCAGCCATGTGGCCGCAATGATCAGGGCACCCGTTCTGACTTTTTGGTGAATGGAAGACATGCGTTAGACGTGTGGTCGGATGTTTGGGTCGGTTTAGGTGCAACAGGCAATTGCTGAGTGGCAAGGTTACCTTGTCTTGGTTGCTAATGGGCCAGTGTCTTTGTTACGCCTACAAGCGCCAGAGCCCCAACAGCGATAATCCACCCTGATTTTCAGGAGCACTTGTGGATTTAATGTTGTTGTTTAAAGCCGCCTTGATGGGCGTGGTCGAGGGACTGACCGAGTTTTTGCCTATTTCGTCCACCGGGCATTTGATTTTGGCGGGGGCCTTGTTGGGTTTTGACGATGACAAGGCCAAGGTGTTCGACATCGCCATTCAGACCGGGGCCATTTTGGCGGTGATCATTGTTTATTGGCAAAAGATCAGCTCCACGGTTCGTGCCTTGCCGCGCAGTGCCGATGCGCAACGTTTTGCCCTGAATGTGTTCATTGCCTTTGTGCCAGCCGTGATCTTGGGCTTGATGTTTGGCAAGGCCATCAAGGCGAACCTGTTCACGCCAGCGGTGGTGGCCACCACCTTCATTGTGGGTGGCTTGATCATTTTGTGGGCCGAGCGTCGTCCGGCCAGCACGATTCGCATTGGCGAGGTGGAAGACATGCGTTGGCAAGATGCCCTGAAGGTGGGGTTGGTGCAGTGCTTGGCCATGATTCCGGGCACGAGCCGCAGCGGTGCAACCATCATTGGCGGCATGTTGCTGGGCATGTCGCGCAAGGCGGCGACCGATTTTTCTTTTTATCTGGCGATTCCGACCTTGATCGGGGCCGGGGCCTACAGCTTGTACAAAGAGCGTGCTTTGCTGAGCCTGGCCGATGCGCCAATGTTTGGCGTGGGCCTGCTGTTTTCGTTTTTAAGTGCCTGGGTGTGCGTGCGCTGGCTGCTGAAGTTCATCTCGACCAACAGCTTCGAGGTGTTTGCTTGGTACCGAATCGTCTTCGGTTTGGTGGTGTTGGGCACCAGTTACTCGGGGTTGGTGGTCTGGTCTGCCTGATGTTTCAGGTGTGGAAGATGGACACCCGGGCAGGCCGGGTGTGACAGAAAGCCTAGGGTCATGCGCCTAGTTCTGTGTCTGATTCAGCGCCTAAATTTCGCAGAGCGGCTTCAATCGCAGCTGCCGTGGCCAGGGGCTTTTCCATGGGGATCAGGTGTGAGCCGTCCAGCATCATGACGCGGCCTTTGACCACTTGGTGTGTGGCGTCCATGCCGGCTTGGCGCATTTCAGCGGAGTGGGTGCCGCCAATAAAGGCAACCGGACATTTCAGGGGTTTGCGTTTGAGCAAGCTGTCGAGTTTGTGCGGCAGTGTGTTGTAGATGGCGGTTTCCACATCCCGGTCAAAGCGCAGGTAGCGTTCGCCACCGCGTTCAACGGTGCCATGCGTTGCATAGTCGCGCAGCACTTGTGGGTCCCAGTGGGCAAAGGCCTTTTTTTGCCGAAAGTTGTCCAGTGCGGCTTCTATGCTGGGCCAATGGTTGCGCCGTTTTTGGCTGATGCGCCCGGGTGACAAGGCGCCCACCAACGGAGTGCGCTTGGCCAGGCCCAGGGTGGTGGCACGCCAGCCACCGATAACGGGCGAGTCCACCAGCACCACGCCTTTGACCAATTCGGTGTGACGCGCGGCGCACATCAGGCTCAAGATGCCGCCCAAAGAATGACCGACCAAAAATGCGGGTTCGCCATCCCCTTGTTTTTCGCGTGCAAAGTCTGCCAATTGCGTGACCAAGTGCGGCCAGTTGTTGGTGACCGGGTACTGGGGGTCGTGCCCGTACATTTCGACCGCATCGACCTGAAACCCGCGCTGGCGCAGGTTGTCGAGCATCACTTGGTAGGTGCTGGCCGGAAAGCTGTTGCCGTGCGAAAAAATGATGCGAGCTGTCATGGCTATTTTTTTACCGTATTTGAGTAGGAGTTTGCCCTTGCGGCCGGATGGCCAAGTGCTGTGCAGGCATTCGCGAGCAGGGGCTCGTTCCCACAAAAATGCATCCGATCAGATCAGTTTCTCTTCGGGTGTCGTGATCTTTTTCAGCAGGGCGTTGCGTGCCGGGGGCACCATGAGCGGGATGTCGGTGGCACCACCGTGCCACATCGGGTCTTCGATGCTGTCAAACATTTGGCGCAATTTGTCGCCCCAGCTGGTGCGCAGCATCTTGAAGTAAGGGTTGTGCTCGTCGATGCACATGATGCGATCGGTTTGCAGGCTGCCCACCTTGTAGACCACCATGTCCAGCGGCAAGCCGACCGACAGGTTGGATTTGAGGGTGGAGTCCATCGACACCAAGGCGCATTTGGCGGCTTCATCCAACGGGGTGTTGGGGGTGATGACACGGTCCAGCACGGGTTTGCCGTATTTGGATTCGCCAATCTGGAAGTAGGGGGTTTCGTCGGTGGCTTCAATGAAGTTGCCCGGTGAATAGACCTGGAACAGCCGCATGCCTTCTTGCCCGATTTGCCCGCCAAAAATCATGGACACATTGAACTCAACACCCGATGCTTTCAGGGCGGCAGCGTCGCGTTCGTACACGCGGCGAACCGCGGCCCCCAACACGCGGGTGGCGTCGAACATGCTTTTGGCATTCCAGATGGTCAGCGGTTCGTCCAGGCCAGGCTCGACGAGTTTTTCGATTTGCAGCACTTCGCGAACCGATTGCGAGATGCTCAGGTTGCCTGCCGACAGCAGCGTCATGAAGCGGTCGCCCGCCTTTTCGTAGACGATCATTTTGCGGAAGGTGCTGATCTGGTCCAACCCAGCATTGGTGCGGGAATCTGACAAAAACACCAGACCGGCTCGGGTTTTCACGGCAACGCAATAAGTCATGACGGGAAGCTTCCTTTAGTTTTTGGGTAACAGGCGCTGCAAGGCATACAGGGCCTCGAGCGCTTCGCGGGGGCTGAGCGCATCGGGGTTGATTTGGGCCAGCGCCGCTTCAACCGGGCTGGGGCCCGTAGTTTCGGCCTCGGGTGGCGCGGCAAACAGGTCGACTTGCTGACGGCTTTCGGTGGCTCCGGCCTCCAGAGCCCCCAACGCGTGGCGGGCATGGTTGAGCACGGCGGCAGGCATGCCGGCCAGACGCGCCACTTGCACGCCGTAACTTTTGCTGGCGGGGCCGGGTTGCAGTTCGTGCAAAAACACAATTGAGCTGCCCGATTCGGCTGCGCTGACGTGCATGTTGACCGCCGCCGTGTGCGTGGCCGGGAACTCGGTCAGCTCAAAGTAATGAGTGGCAAACAAGGCAAATGCCTGCGTTTTGTTGTGCAGGTGCGTGGCAATGCCACTGGCCAGAGCCAGGCCGTCAAAGGTGG
>CAMDXR010000230.1 GCA_945877725.1 Limnohabitans sp. Rim8 | reverse complement strand
ATGTTGCGAGTGCGGCTGCTGTCACGGGACTCAAAAATACCGCAGAACCGAGCTCATCGGGCATGAGCATCACGGTTCAAAAAGGGGAAAGCATCGATGCGGTGATTCGCCGTGGCCTCACACGCTTGCCCCTGAAAGATGATTTCCTGCGACAAGCGCTGGCCAAAGCCAACCCCAAAATTTTTCCAAGAGGTCAAACTTATCCCGTCAAGCCTGGCACCGTGTTGCTGCTGCCATCGCTTGACGAACTGCGCCAAATGATCACGGTGCAATACCCCGAGATGTTGATGCTGTTGCAAAAACCCTCAGCCGAAGCCTTGCCGGAAGAGGCGCACAAGGGGCCGGACAAACGCCAGTGGGTTCGTTTTCCATAATTACCCAACGGGTCGATTGGCATGATCACGGGTGCCGAAACGGCCCACCTCACCCCCAAAATTCCGACCATTTACCTGGACGGTAAGCTGCCTTTGGTGGTTGAAAAAACCGCCGAGCAGTTGGGATTGCGCGACGGACAAGTGATCCAAGCCATGGTCGAGTCGAAATTGGAGAAGATGCGGCTCAATCTGCAAGGCCAGCAAGAAGGCAAATTCATCGATTTACCCAAGGAACTGCCTGCGGGTCTGCGTCTGGCCGCTGGCGATACCGCTTTGTTCAGGGTCCAAGTGCTGGCCAACGGCAGCATTTTGCTTCGTCCTTTGCAGGCGGCTCCGGCGCCCCCAGCCATGCCGGGCAATGTATCGCCCCCACCGGAGAGCCTGCCCGGCAGAACCGAGCAACTGGGCTTCAGGCCACCCGACATGCACGCCCTGGCGCAGTTGCTGCGGCCCGGTGTGTTGGATACCCTGCTGCAAAACCTGAGTACATCCGCCCCGGCCATGGGGGCGCTACAACAATGGCTGCGACTGCGGCCCAGCATGGCCCAACTCACGCCCGAAAAACTCCAACAAGCCATGCAGCGCAGTGGTTTCATGACTGAAACTTTGCTGTCTCAAGGCCAGGGCGCCGGCCTGGTGGATCTTAAAAGCATCCTTCGGCAACTGCTGCGCAGCGGCTCAAGCACCGAGTCCCAAAGCCTTATGAAGGACAGTCTGGACGACATCGAGTCACGCCAACTGATGGCACAAGAAAGTCTGACAGGTCGCGAATGGGTGTTCTCAATGATGCTGCCCTTTGCCGATGCCGAGCCGGTGGCCATGCGGTTTTCCAGAAGCAAGCGCCAGCCCGGGCAAGCCAAACCCCCCTTGGTGATTCACCTGCATACCCGCAACCGTGACTTGGGCGAGGTCTGGCTGCAAACACGCATCACGGACCAGACCGATGTCGACATGGTGATGTGGGCCCTGCGCGAAGACGTGGTGTTGAAGGCTCAATCCATGGCATCGCATTTGTCGCAAGAACTCGACAGCGCCGGACTGCAAATGACGCGACTGCAAATCATTCATGGTGCCGGTCCTAAAGAACCTGCAGCCTATGCCAGCCCGCACACGGGCAGCTTGTTGGACATACGCACATGAAAGCCCCCCTCAAGGAAGCCGTTGCGCTGGAATATGGGGCCCGCAAAACGCCGGTGATCAGCGCCCGAGGGCAAGACGATTTGGCCCAAAAAATCATCGAAGAAGCTCAGCGCAACGGTGTTTACGTGGCCGAAGACCCCCAACTGCTGGCCTTGCTCAGCCGGGTGGACCTGGACGCCGAAATTCCCCCCGAGATGTACACGGCGGTGGCGGTCATATTGTCTTGGGTTTATTGGCTCAAGGGCATGCGCCCTGGCGATGAAAAAAGAAAGGATCGGTAAAAACGGACCGTGTCAGGCCAGTTGATAGCCCCAGGCACCGTGGCGCTTGGCCATCTGTCCCATACGGTCATACAAATCCACATTGGGCGCTGACTCACCCTGCAAAGCCTGCAAACTGCCCTTGACGGCGGCCAACTGGCGCTGAAGCAACTGGCTATTTCGTAAGTGATTTTGTTTACTTTGATGCAAACTGTCTTGTAATTGCAGCCACAAATCGGGGACAGGTTTTTGGGCTAAGGCTTGCTCGGCCAACGCAGCCAACTGCTGCAAAAGGCGGGTCTTTTCGTCCTGAATCGACTCGAAAGCGGTCAAATCGCGGGTTTTCAAGGCTTCAAACTCCAAGCCCATAATTTCATCCAGACGCTTAACAAACTCCGCTGCAGCCATCAAATCGGCCTCCAGAGGGTTCAAATCTTTCGGATTGAAAGAAGCGCCAGCAATTTCAGTCATGCCCGTATTAACCTTTGATCATTTTTTCGATGGCGACAAAGTTCTCAGCAATCCGACGCGAATCCAAGGGGTATTGCCCCTGCTGGATCGCCGTTTTGATAGCGTCCACTTTAACGCGATCAAATTCCGGCTCCTGCATCGCTTTCAGCGCGACAGCACTCAATTTCAGTTCGTCACTTACGGGTGCAGGTGCTGGTGCGGGCGTGTCTACCGAGCGTTCCGGGGTACGCACAGCATCCTTGGCAAGCTGCCGGTTGGCTGATTCAATTTGGGCCTTACGGCCTAAATGTGAGATGGGATCGGTCATTATGATTCTCTTTTCTGGTCTCTTGACTGTGAGCGGAGACCAAGCTCGTAGTATGAATCGACATGAGATTGTAGAACTTGAGCAAAATAAATTGTATTTTTCATATTTATACTTTTTGATTCAATATTTTTCCAATATCCAAGTTTACAAGCCGACAACTTGATTTGGCCCCTGAACCCGACCACTGAGCTCACGTCCTGAATCCCGGTTTTTCAGCTTGATCTGCTCTCCGTAGCGACCATCCTGCAAGGCTTCCACCCGGGCAGAGATCTGAAACCCCTGCGGCTGGCCAATGGATATTAAAACCATCTGGCCTCTTTTGACCAGCACGGTGGGCCGAATGTCTTGACTGCGCAATGGCACACCCGGCCGGACATCTCTGACCACCTCGGCATGCCGTACTTCAGACACCTGCTCCAAAACATTCACGGGCATACCTACTGAATCGACCTCAGCACGCTGAACATGAGTCTCATTGAGCGACATGCCGCGCTGCAAAGGGACTTTGGCCACGATCACCCAGCGTTTTTCATTCACTTGCGGCTTTTCCGTTTGACTCTGGGGGGTCGACACCGCCACTGGCACTTGCCCGGTCAAGCTGACCCGCACATAAAGTTGCCATTCAGGCTGGCTGCAACGCACCCGCACGGTCTCGGCACTTGAAAAAGGCAAGTCCATGGTCAAGGGCTTGTCGCAACTGCGTACTTTCAGCCTCGCATCCATGGGGGCCAGTTCGACCTGTTCTTCAGAGATTTGGCGCGATTGAGCCACCCAGCGCTTCACCGATGTCTGCAGCACATTCTGTGGTGTGGCAAGACTTTGGTTAGGCTTAACCACATTGGCGGCCCAACTGGGGGGGCTGAACAAGCAAACCGCCAAAACCAGCAAAAGCACACGGGCAATCATCTGATCCAAGAGTCGGCACAGCATTTGCATATCAGGTTTCATAAGTGTGGAAGTTTTGACAGTGATGTTGAGTTTCCATGTGTTAAGCAAAAACAAGACCAGCCCCGACTTTTAACCCAAAAATCAAGATCTCCATGCAATCGACCTCTCTTAACTCGCAAGCTGTCTTGGGTCAAGTGACCCAAGCTGCTACCGCTGGCACACCCGTTGCGGCAGGACGGGGGGCGGTTTCCGGTGGGAGTCACAAAGCATTTCAGCAAGTTTTGTCAGAGGTTCGGCCAACAACACAAACCGTCACGGTTGAAAGCGGCGACACCTTGATCGGACTCGTCAAGGCCCATTTCTGGCAAAACGGGGGGAGCGTGTCGGAAAGTCGGGCTTACAACTTGGCCTTTCAGGTGGCCAAAGAAAACCGAATCAGCAATCCGGATCGGATTGTTCCTGGTCAAAAAATAGATTTTTCAGGGCTGAACCTGCCCGCTTTGGCACGCGCTACAGGCGGGTCCACCCAAACCGCAGGGGGTGAAAAGTCTCCTCTCCCTGCGGCGGATATGTTGACGCAGCGAAGTTTGGCCAACGCTTCGCGTGCGGCCCACGCAACTCATCCATCCAAAATTGCCCCCATTGACAAACACCCCGTGCTAGAACGCACCCTCGAACGTGCCGCCAAGAAAGGTTTTGTGCCCTTGGCCCAATTGCCGGAAGTGAAGCAAAAAATTATGGCCTTGTCCCAAAGGTACAACTTTGCCCCGGACGACTTTGCCCGCCTCAGCCTGATGGAAAGCGGGGGCATGAACCCCCAGGCCAGCAATGGCAGTTGCCACGGCATCATCCAGTTTTGCGACGGTGAAAACCGGGGAGCGGCCGCTGTTGGCCTGAAAAACAACCCTCGCAGCATCCTAGGCATGGGTTTGTTGCAGCAACTGGATTTGGTAGATAAATATTTTTCGCAAGCCGGACTGAGCCCCAAAGGCACCCGGCTGGGTTTGGACGATCTGTATCTGACGGTATTAACCCCTGCAGCCCGACAAGAAACACGCCCCGATGCACCTTTGTCCATTGCAGGTCCACAAGCTCGATCACTGCATGTGGGTGGTGACACGCGCGCGCCCATCACCCGAAACTCCATCATGTCGGGCCTGCATGCCCTGACCAACGCCTTGCTCGACATCGCCCCCGCCAAGTCGGCAGGAAGTCGCTTGTACGCCAATGTGGCCAAGGGCCCCGTTAACCCTTTGCCTTGAAAACGGCAACTTTTTGCCGCCAGCGACAGTAAATGGCCGCTTCCCCTTTGCCGGTCAGTTTAAACAGCGTAACTGGGAGAGCAAAAGGTGACAAAAAAACTTGGCACAGCTTTTGCTCATATCGACTGGAGTCCCCTTAACTTGAGGGGGCAACGTCAAAAGACCGACGTTCTGTCCATTTTTATTTTCAGTCAGTTGTCCAGGAGGCAAGATGAATTTGTTGAACCAAGCACTCGGCGTGCATGAACAAGCTTTGCAAGTCAAAAGCCGCCGCCTGGAAGTGTTGGCACAAAACATTGCCAACGCCGACACGCCTAATTACAAGGCGCGAGACATTGACTTCAAGGCCGTGTTGGGCGCGGCGCAAAAACAAGACACGACCATGTCTGCTACCCGCGCCGGGCACTTTGAAGTAGGCCAAGAACTCAGCCCTGACGGCATGCGTTACCGTACCCCGTTCAACACCTCATTTGACGGTAACACCGTGGAAATGAGCGTCGAACAAGCCAATTACGGTAAAGCCGCTGCCGACTACCAAGCCACCTTGAACTTTTTAGAAAACCGGGTCAGCAGCGTGCGTAAAGCCCTGCGAGGAGAGTAAGCATGAGCATGGACAACATCTTCGGCATCGCGGGAACAG
>CAMDXR010000229.1 GCA_945877725.1 Limnohabitans sp. Rim8 | reverse complement strand
ACTGCAAGCGCGAAGAAATCTGTTTTATCGACAAGATGAAGTCCGCACCAAATCCTTTGCTGCCAACCTGGATCGGGTATTGATTCTGATTGCCGCAGACCCTGAATACTCTGAAAGTCAGCTTGCCCGTGCGCTGGTGGCAGCAGAAGCCGAACGCATCACGCCGATCATTGCGCTCAACAAAAGTGACTTGGCCCAGCCTTTTGCGCAAGCTTGGGAGCGCTTGGCTCCTTACCGCAACATGGGTTACAGCGTTCTGCCCATCAGCCTGAGCCCACGCAGCCCAGTGACCGACGACGGTGTACAAGCCCTGTGTACGCAACTGCAAGGACTGACGACTTTGGTACTGGGGCCATCCGGTAGCGGCAAAAGCACCTTGATCAACCGCTTGGTGCCTGATGCGCAAGTAGAAACGGGCGAAATATCGCTTGCACTCAATTCGGGCAAACACACCACAACCAGTACCCGCTGGTACTGGGTGCCCGCGCTGAATGCCAGCCAAAGTGGTCTGAACGCTAAAACAGCCTTGATTGACTCACCCGGATTTCAAGAATTTGGGTTGCATCACATCGAACCCACTCGCTTGGCCGATTGCATGCCCGATTTGCGCGCGCACATGGGCGGCTGCAAGTTTTACAACTGCACCCATTTGCATGAGCCGGGTTGCGGTGTCTTGGCGCAAGTTGAAACAACGCAGGCCGGTCTACCCCCTGCGGGTACCATCAGCGTGCGACGCCACCGGATTTATGCGCAGTTGTTTGAAGAGTTGAGTCAGCAACGCTGGTAGCCGCGTTATTTTTTAGCCTACCAAATTAGCCATGGTGAGCAAGGCCACCAACACCAACCACATGATCACCGTGCGCCAAACTAAGCCCACCACTTGAGCAAAGTGAGCCACTTCTGGGATGCGGCCTGGCGTGCTGCTACCGCCTTCGGTATTGTTGGCGGTGGGGTCTTCGCTTGAAGCTTGCAATGCGCCCCCACCCAAACGGATATTGATGGCACCAGCGGTTGCTGCAAGGATCACGCCGTCGTTGTCTTCCGGGAAATTTTGAGCATGGTTGCGCCAGCCATCCATGGCGTCTTCAAAACTGCCCACAATGGCGAAGCCCAGAGCCGTCATGCGCGAAGGCAACCAATCCATGGCCAGCCAAGCCCTGCCGGCCACGGCCCGCAAAGACTCACTCCTCGCAGAACCGTCTGCCATCGGCTCTTGCCAACGGCGCTGAGCGAGTTCTGTGAGGCGATAAACCACGGCACCGACAGGCCCTAAACCAATGATGGACAACATCGCGTACCAAAAAAACACGCCAAACACATGCCGATGGGCGGCGATCATGGAGTACTCGATCACATGGCGAACAATTTCGCTGCGGGGAATCTGGCCCACCTGAACTTGCTGCCACTCAGCCAAAAGTTCGCGAGCCTTCGTCTCGTCACCTTCTTCCAAGGCTTCGCGTAAGGCTGTGAAATGATGGCTGAACTGCCTGAACCCCAGCGTGACGTAAAGCAATGCCACATTCCAGACCACGGCAAATAGCCAACCTAAACCAAACTGCAGCCCCCAGTGCACCAACATCGTTAAAAGTGCAGGGCCGAAAACAGTGATGCCCCAAGTGATCCAGGCTTGGTGCCGCACACCTGCATCAAAAGTGCGGGCAACCCACGCCAGCCAACGCTCGGCCGTGGAGTAAATGAAATTCACGGGATTGAGCGGTCTGGCCTGTTCAAGGACCAAAGCCAACAAGATTGAAAAAAAACTCATGCTGCCCTCATTCCGCTGGGTTGACGACCAAGAAGCGATAGAAGTTACGAAGCATAGCCGCCGTAGCGCCCCAAATATAGCGCTCAACCTGGGCAGAATTCCCTTCAGGGTTGGGCTGCGGCTCCATATAGGGCATTGAAAACCACTGTCGCTTTGCGCCTTCCCATTCAAAGGCATGTCGTCTGTGATTGGCCGGATTCATCAAAAAAGCCAGCGGCACTTCAAAAACGTCTTGCACTTCAGCAGCATTGGGGGCCAGTTCAAAGCTAGGCGACACCAAGGCGACAACTGGCGTGACATAGAAAGCAGACCCGGTGACATAGACCGGCAGTTCGCCAATGATTTGCACATGTCGAGGGTGTAAGCCCACCTCCTCGTGCGCCTCTCGAAGGGCTGTGGCGTGCCTGCTGCTGTCTTGGGGGTCGACTCTTCCACCGGGAAAGGCGATCTGCCCCGAATGGGTCGTCATGTGGTTTGCCCGTTGAGTGAGCAATACGGTGGGTTCTGAAAAATCCGGACCCCGCATCACGATGGGAACCAAAACAGCCGCATTGGCGGGCTTGCGGTTGGAAAAGGAAGAATCCTCTTTGACCTCGGGGTGCCAGCTCGGAGGCTGGGCAAATCGGGTTTTGAGCGCGGCAGGTAAAAGATGCGCTGGCGGCACCGCAGGCATATCGTGGTCAATGCGCCAAATCGGAACACTGCGGGGATCAAAAAAAGTTGGATTAGACACAGGCAGTATTTATACCCGACAGATGAGGCCTGATATTTACAACTCACTGGCTTACTTGAATCATTTAGTTAGCAGGTACTACTACGACGAGCTGCTCCCCGTCTAAAACAAGGCTAAATCCCGTTACATTTTTGTGACGGCAAAGCCTTAGAATGCGGCCTGCTGCACCTTTGTAAGCAGCGTTATTTTTTATAAATTTAGGCACACCCCATGAAACGCGATTATTTCTCTCAAAGCTTCCCATCTGACCGCCGTGCAGGCGAACATCGCTCCGGCACCTGCATGGCGCTCATTGACGGTCGGTTTTTAATCTGGATGGCCCAGCAAGGCGCTGTCGGTACAACGGGCGAGTCTGTCAACCGTCAAGGCCTTCTCAGCTTGCTGTCCCAAGCACTGTCCCAATCGGGCCTTGATGTCGATTTGCGCCGTATCTATTGGTACAGCGACCGATCGGATGGCTTGATCATCGATGACCAAATTGTTCGACTGGTGCAAACCCACGATGCCGATGGTGGCGCTTCCTTGCTTCGCTCATTGGGGCACGACCTGAAACAATTGGCAGAACACCACGCGTGTGACCATGTTTTGGTGGCCAGTGACGACGAACGGTTTTTGGCCACCATTGATGAAGCCCAACTCAGCGGCTTGAGTGTCCATTTGCTGGCCGATGAATCTGCTCGCAACATGCCCCAAATGGTCCGCACCGACCCAGGTTGGGCACGTCTCTTGGCCCAAGCCGATCGCCGCGTCATGGTCAATTCACAGGCGCTGGCCGACATGCTGCAAGGCAAAATGCCCACGGGCATGGGCATGGCCGTAGAAGATGTTGAAGAACTGCGCAAATCGATGCACGAGGTCATCTCGGCGTGGTGGGCCGAAGAACCCGAAGACCTGCGCGAAGACCTGAAAGACGCGCTGCAAATCAGCCGGGGTATTCCTCAAGAAGTTGACCGCCAACTGTTGCTGCGCATGCGCCAACGACTGGCCCGCGCCCTGAGCCTGCCCGAAAAGAAGATGCTGCGTGAAACACTTCGGGTGGTAGTTTCAGAGCCCATCGTTGCAGGTGCTCCCGCAGCTACCACGGCTGTCCCGGCCACCGCAGGTGACGGTTTTCCGCCCGACACCGACGAATAAGAGCGCAGGCGGGTCAAGACAAACAAAAAAGCCCCGTTTTTTGTAAAACGGGGCTTTTTAATTGGTGCCGGAAAGAGGAATCGAACCCCCGACCTTCTCATTACGAATGAGCTGCTCTACCGACTGAGCTACACCGGCTTTTCTGGTAAAAAATTATAGCTTTGGGTGGTAGCTGGTCAGGCGCTCGACCTCATTTTTGGAGCCCAAAACCACACTCACACGTTCATGCAGTTGGCCGGGTTGCAGGTCCAAGATGCGCGCTTTGCCGTTGGTGGCAGCACCGCCCGCTTGCTCAATCAACCAGCTCATGGGGTTGGCTTCGTAGAGCAAGCGCAGTTTGCCGGCTTTGTGCGGCTCGCGTTTGTCCCAGGGGTACATGAAAACACCGCCACGCGTCAGGATGCGGTGCACATCGGCCACCATGCTGGCGATCCAGCGCATGTTGAAGTCTTTGCCGCGTGGCCCCTCTTTACCTTGCAGGCATTCGTCAATGTAGCGGCGCACGGGCTCGTCCCAGTGGCGCATGTTGCTCATGTTGATCGCAAACTCTTTGGTGTCGGCAGGTACTTGCACATTCTCTTGAGTCAGGATGAACGAGCCTTGCTCGCGGTCCAGGGTGAACATGGCCACGCCGTCGCCCACCGTCAGCACCAAGGTGGTTTGTGGGCCATAAACGCAATATCCAGCGGCCACTTGTTGCTTGCCCGCTTGCAAAAAGTCTTGTTCGGTCACGCCTTGGCTGCCCTCAGGCTTTTTGAGCACGCTAAAAATCGTCCCGATGCTCACGTTGACGTCGATGTTGGACGACCCATCCAGCGGGTCAAACAGCAACAGGTATTCGCCTTGCGGGTAGCGGTTGGGCACCAAATAGATGCTGTCCATCTCTTCAGAGGCCATGGCGGCCAGGTGGCCACCCCATTCGTTGGCTTCAATCAGCACTTCGTTGGCGATGATGTCGAGCTTTTTCTGCACTTCGCCTTGAACGTTTTCGCTCTCGGCGCTGCCCAGCACCCCCCCCAGCGCACCTTTGTTCACTGCGTGACTGATGCTTTTGCAAGCGCGCGCTACCACCTCCAGCAGCAAGCGCAGTTCAGCCGGAATGTGGCCTTTGTCGCGCTGTTGTTCAACCAGGTATCGAGACAATGAAATTTTGCTGCTCATGGCGGTTCCTTGTTTCAGGGGGTGTTCAAGGCACGGCTGATGACTTCGCGCACGTCGTTGCTCAGGTCGGCTTTGGCTGCAACGCGTTCAATGGCGACGCGTGCAGCGCTGCGATAGGGCTCGGCCAGTCGGCTCCAGCGGTCCATGGCACGGGCCAGTCTGGCCGCCACTTGCGGGTTGATGGCGTCCAGCGCCAGCACTTGCTCGCTCCAATACACATAACCTGCGGCATCGGACCGGTGAAAACCTGCCGGATTGGCGCTGCAATAACTGAAGATCAGACTGCGGGCGCGGTTGGGGTTGCGCAAACTGAAGTCGGCATGTTGCATGAGTTGGCGCACTCGGGGCAGCACATCGCCCGCCCGGTCGGGTGCGCCCGCTTGCAAGGCAAACCATTTGTCAATTACCAGGGCTTCATGTTGGAACATTTTGTGGAACAAGGCCAGCGCGTCGGCTGCCAGTGCATGGCCGCTGACCACCAAAGCCGACAAGGCATTGAAGCGGTCAGTCATGTTGCTGGCGTCCTTGAACTGTTGGTAAACGCGCCCCGGGGTCACGAC
>CAMDXR010000228.1 GCA_945877725.1 Limnohabitans sp. Rim8 | reverse complement strand
GTTCAAAATCAGGCGCAATAATTTTTCGTACCCGTTGGACAAGGCCGTCAGCCAGCGCTCCATGCTGCGGTCAAACCAGCCCGGATTGGGGTTGTGCCGCAGCAGTTTAGAGCTGAGCATGGGCGAAAGGGTCAGGGCCACAAAACCAGAAACGACCACCGCCCCAGCCAGCGCCAGCGCAAACTCGCTGAACAATTTACCGGTTCTTCCAGGTGTAAAGGCCAAGGGGGCGAACACCGCGGCCAGCGTCATGGTCATGGCCACCACGGCAAAGCCAATTTCCCGCACGCCTTTGATCGCCGCTGAAAACGGGTCCAGACCCTCTTCAATGTGCCGGTAAATGTTTTCCAGCACGACAATCGCGTCGTCCACCACCAAGCCAATGGCCAACACCAGCGCCAACAAGGTCAAGGTGTTGATGGTGAACCCTGCCAAGGCCATCATGGCAAAAGCGCCAATCAAACTGACCGGGATGGTGATGATCGGGATGATCGAAGCACGCACCGTCCGCAAAAACACAAAAATCACCAAAGCCACCAAAACCACGGCTTCAACGATGGTTTGGAACACGTTTTTAACCGATCGGTCAATGAACACCGAGTTGTCGTTGGCAATCTCAATCGTGATGTCGTTTGGCAAATCGGCCTTCAAGCGCGGAATCATGTCCCGAACGCCTTTGGACAAATCCAGCGGGTTGGCGGTTGCCTGACGAATCACCCCGGCTGAAATCGCCGACTGACCGTTCAGGCGAACCCGGCTTCGATCGTTGGCGGCATCTTCCTTGATCTGGGCCACATCGCGCAATTTGACTGGGAAGCCATTCACGTTGCGAATCACGATGTCGCCAAACTGGCCTGGCCGCGTCAAATCAGTCTGAGATGAAACGCTGAACTCGCGGTTGGTCGACTCGATGCGGCCCGCTGGCAGCTCCAGATTGTTGCGCCTGATGGCGTCTTCCACATCTTGCGGCGTGAGCTTGTAAGAGGACAAGCGGGCGTAGTCAAGGGAGACCAACATGGCGTATTTGCGCTCACCAAATATGCGCACATCGGCCACGCCCGTCACGGTTTGCAAGCGGGGCTTGACCACGCGGTTGACCAAATCGTTGATCTGTAAAGCGTTCAGTGTGTCACTGGAAAAAGCCAGCCAGATGACCGGAAAAGCATCGGCCTCTACTTTGGCAATGACCGGCTCTTCAATGGCCTGCGGTAATCGGTTTCTGACCCGGGAAGTTCGGTCCCGGACTTCGGCTGCCGCGGTGTCGGCATCTTTTTCAAGACGGAAACGCACGGTAATCTGCGACTGTTCGGCACGGCTGATGGAGGTGATCACGTCCACGGCATCGATACCGGCAATCGAATCCTCTAAGGGTTTGGTCACCTGGGACTCAATCACCTCGGCCGATGCCCCCACGTAACGGGTGGTCACGGTCACAGTGGGTTCGTCAATTTTGGGGTATTCCCGAAGCGACAAACTTTTGAAGCTGACCGCGCCAACGAGCACGATCAGCAAAGACATGACCACGGCCAAAACAGGCCGCCGAATGGAAACTTCAGCGAGCTGCATCTGCACCCCTCAGGCAAGGGTTGGGGCCGGACAGGGCAGCAGCGTTGGGGCCACTCTTGCCGCCACTCTTGCCGCTCATATTGGCTGGGCCTGCCTTAGCTGGGCCTGCAGCGGCCTGCTGTGGCGCTGCGGATGCTTTGGCGGCTTGCGGCCCCGAACCTGCTGGGGCACTTGCGGCACTTGCAGCAGATGCAGGCGCGCCAGCAGCGCCTGCTGCTGGGTCACCCGCCTGACCCGGCGCTCCAGCCTGACCCGGCGCTCCCGCAGGGCGACCGCCCGCTGGCTGCGACAAATCAACCACCCGAACCACGGTTCCATCTTTCTGCAAGCGTTGGTGGCCAGCGGTCACCACCGTGTCGGAGGCTGTCAAGCCTTCCAAAATTTCAACCTTGCCCGGCTGACGCAAGCCCACTTTGACGGCCACACGCTCGGAAACCAGGGTCTCGGGCTTTTCTCCAGGTACCACTTTGACCACAAAGGTGCGGCCGCCCTGGGGAATGATGGCTTCTTCGGGAATGACCAAGGCATTTTCACGGGAACCAAATACTGCGGTGACGCGTGCAAACATGCCGGGGCGCAATTGCTGCTGCCGGTTGTCAATGCAACCGCGTACGCCGACAGACCGACCATTGGCCTCAATCAAGGGGTCGATGGCTTGAACAATGGCGGTGAAAGGCCGACCGGGCAAAGCGTCTATGGACAACTGGGCTTTTTGGCCTGCGCGAATCTTGGCCTGGAAGCGTTCCGGCAAACGGAAATCCAGCAAAACAGCGTCTATGTCTTCCACATTGACCATGTCTGCGCCGTCTTTCAGGTAGTCCCCCACGTTGACCTGCCTCAAGCCTGTGATGCCGTCAAAAGGGGCCAACACTTTCAAGCGTTGCAAAGTGGCGTCTGCCAATGCCAGTTTGGCGCGCGACACCTCCAGGGCAGCCGCGCTTTCGTCCAGCGAACGTTTACTGATGAAGTTTTGGGTGACCAATTCTTGGTTGCGTTTGTGATTGGCCTCGGCAATCGACAATTCGGCCTTGGCCTGAGACATCTGGGCCACTTGGAGTTGGTCTTCAAATTGGACCATCACCTGTCCTTTTCGGACCCGTTGGCCATCGTTGAAGAAGATTTCCTTGATCCGGCCACCCACTTCAGGCCGCATCATCACCCCTTGACGAGAGCGCAAACTGCCCACCGCTTGGGTTTCGTCTACCAAAGTCAAACTTTCAACCTTGGCCACTTCCACAGCAGGAGGTCTGGCTGGACCTGCAGCTGCACCCCCTGGTGTTGCGGACGCACCCGCAGCGGAATTGGCAGTAGCCGCGGCAGTTGAGGTGGGTTCGGCAGGCTTATTTTGCAACCACCAAGCCAGCCCAGAAGCTGCGCAAAGCCCCAGCACTGCCACAACCATGTATTTCTTCTTGTAAGCCATTTCAGATATCTCGCAGGTTAAATTCACCAAGACCGACAGAATGTAACAGCGCCACCCCGTTTACCCAATGGGTCGGGAAGTGCGGGCTTTTTGTACTTTTTAGAAGGATCTGGATCAAGTGCGCTGAAAAGCGCCCGATCTCATCCCATCCTTTTAGCGCCCCATCGCCTTGTCCACACCCAAATTGGCCAACGCATCGGCGCGCTCATTGCCAGGATCGCCGTTGTGGCCCTTCACCCAACGCCAATCTATTTTGTGTCCCGAACTTGACACCACCGTGTCCAGTTTTTGCCACAGATCGGCATTTTTAACGGGCTGCTTGGCCGCCGTGCGCCAGCCTCTGGCTTTCCAGCCATGAATCCATTCGGTGATGCCTTTTCGCACGTACTCACTGTCCAGATACAGCGTGACCTGACAGGGTCTTTTTAGAGCCATCAGGCCTTCGATGACCGCCGTCATCTCCATCCGGTTGTTGGTGGTGTTCAATTCCCCCCCAAACAGCTCCTGAACATGGGTGCCCGATTGAAGGCGAACGCCCCAACCGCCGGGGCCAGGGTTGCCTTTGCAGGCACCATCGGTGTGAATTTCAACGGGGGTCAACGATGTCTTTCGGGGCCGACTGAGGGCTGGTAAAGGGTTCTGACCGAACGATGGGTGCGGTCGCGGCAGTGGGCGATCGTACCGCGCGCCAGCTGCGGCCATCAATCAGTCTTCCGCCTGGGACTCTTTTGGTGGCCATCAACAGGTAAACGCCGCCAAAAATGGGCCACCAGCGAGCCCCCAATTTGTCCATCCAACTCAATCGCTGCATCCACCGCTCATTGCCCAAGGCGGGAGTCCAGCCACCAAATCGACTGACCTGCACCTCAAAACCCAACAAGCGAAGCCAATCGCGCAAACGCCGGTAGCCTATTAAAGAGGGATGCACAGTGGCCGAGCTTAATTCCCCCCGTCGCCCAAAAGACTGCTTGAATCCCCACCAACTCCAGGGGTTCAAGCCCGTGATCAAAACCTGCCCCTCGGGAATCAGCACCCGCTCGACCTCACGCAAACAGGCGTGCGGATCGGCCGAGCGCTCTAAGGCATGGGGCAAAATAACCAAATCAAGGCTGTCCGCAGGCCAAGGCCATGCACGGCTGTCCAAGCAAACATCCAGTCCGCTGTCTTGTAGCGGGTTATCCTCTTGTCGGTTGGCCTCAAATTCCGGCTGGGCCATCCAGCGGTGAGGCATGCGGTTGGCACGCAAAGCCTCTAAAGCGGGCCAGCCCAACTGCAGTGCGTGATAGCCAAAAACATCGGCCAAGAGTTCATCGGCTTGCTGTTGCTCCCAGGCCAGCAGGCGAGATGCCACGGGCTGACCTAAATAATCCAGCCAAGCAGAATATGAATGCTTGCTTTCTATAATCTGGCTCTCCATGAAACTTATTGCACTTCCTGCGTTCGCAGACAACTACATCTGGTTGTTACACACCGATCACCACGTTTTGGTGGTGGACCCTGGCGACAGTGCGCCTGTGCTGGCTTGGTTACAACTGCACCCTGACCTGTCATTGGACACGATTTTAGTCACGCACCACCATGCCGACCACACTGGCGGCGTGGCCGATCTGGTGGCCCATTCGAAGGCTCGCGTTTGGGGCCCTGCCATGGAAGTGCTGCCCTTTGGAGCCCATGGGGTACAACAAGGTGACACCCTTGAATGGCATCACTTGACTCTGAATGTGCTGGAAGTGCCGGGCCACACGGCAGGTCATGTGGCTTTTTGGGGCCAGCCTGTGGGTCAAGCCCCGGTCCTTTTTTGTGGCGATACCTTGTTTTCTGGCGGTTGTGGTCGCTTGTTTGAAGGCACGCCTGCACAAATGCTGGACTCTTTGGATCGACTGGCCGCACTGCCCGAAGAAACCCGCGTTTGTTGCGCCCACGAATACACCCTGTCGAATTTGAGATTTGCCCTGGCGGTGGATCCGGACAACACCGCTTTGCAAACCTATGCCCAAACTTGCGCTGGGTTGCGCCAGCAAAACAAACCCACTTTGCCTGTTTCCTTAAATATAGAAAAGGCGATCAATCCGTTTTTGAGAAGCCGAACCGCCCCTGTCTCCCAATCCGTCAGGGAACACGATGCCAGTGCTTTGGATGATGTATCGACCTTCGCGGCACTTCGCAAATGGAAAAACGAATTTTGATCAACTCCATCAACCCAGTTCGGACCGTGCGGCCATGGAAAGTCGCGCTTGTGGCCGAATGCCTGCTCTGGATCCGTCGAACATGCTCACGCCAGGGCTCGGTTCAGGTCTCGCTGCAGCCTAGAGCTGAGCGACCTGGCGCTCTTCACTCCCCTTCATTTGTGGCTGTTCGATTCAACT